>JALSTH010000017.1 GCA_026983835.1 Candidatus Zixiibacteriota bacterium
AAAATCCGAATCCGCCAAATTAATGTCGAGGAGGACGCTTGTCGTGAAGTCAGCGATATAGGGCATAGAGTAGTCTTCAGAACCGATAGACTTTCCACCCCGTTAGTAGAAGTAATCACCGATCCGGATATGCGTAATCCCGTTGAAGCCGGCGAAATAACTTGGCTGTTGGCGGAGACCAATCGAATATCGGGGCTTGTACGGAGAGGGATCGGGACGGCTCGTCAAGATGTAAATGTTTCCATAACCGGTGGGGATAGAGTGGAGATAAAAGGGGTGGAGAAAATCGGGTATATCCCCGCTTTGACTCATTTTGAGGCTTTGAGGCAAAGGGCTCTCCTCGATTTACGGGACGAAATAAATCAACGCGGAATCACTTCGAATAATTTTTCCTCCGATTCGATGGATGTTACCAAGTATTTTGTGAGGACTGAAGGATTTATGGGTAGATGGGCAATTGACGAAGGCGGGGAAGTTGGGGCTATAGTCATTAAAGGATTCCGAGGGCTGTTAGACTGGCTGGTTTTCCCGGAAAGGAATTTCGCCGATGAGATAGCCGGTAGAGTCAGAGTGATAGCCTGCCTTGACAGGATGCCCAATATAGCCCATCGCTCCAACAGAACCGCATTGGGCATTCCCGATAAGGAATGGGAAAATGTATGCAAAGCTTTGGATGTTGGTATTAATGATGATCTAATCTTAGTATGGGGATCTAAACAGGATGTTGATACGGCTCTGGGGGAAATAGCCATTAGATGTAAGGAAGCAGCTATCGGAATTCCGCTCGAAACACGGCAAGTATTATCGAACAACAGATATACCGATTTTGAAAGGATATTGCCTGGACCGGACAGGATGTATCCCGACACCGATCATCCCCCGGTTACTATCGAAAAACAAAGAGTTGAAAAGGCTCAAAGCGAGATTCCAGAACGACCGTGGATTAGGCGCGAGAGGTTAAGGAAGATGGGACTTTCGGCTCATTTAATAGATGAGTTGGTAGTCCATCCAAAGTTTCGGCTATTTGAGGAAATGGCGAAATCAAGCGGTGATCCGAAATGGGCGGCTATTGTAATTGCGGAAACCTTGAAGTATCTGAAGCGTAGAGGTTTTGACACTGAGAATCTGACTGATAACCGCCTGCGGGAATTGGCCTCACTCTATGGGGCAAAAGAATTTTACCGTGAAGGAACAATCGATATCCTAAAGGAAATCTGTAAAAAAGATAAAAAGGTCCGAGGTGCTATCGATGATATAATATTTAAGGTTCCTCCCGAAGAAGCGGCAGACATCGGCGCCGAATTGGATGAATACCGAACCGATCTGCCATCGGATCCATTAAAACGCAAAAAGTATTGGATGGGATTATTAATGAGAAAATACCGGGGAGCCATACCCGGGAAATTAATATGGAAAAGAATCTCCGAGGGTTAATGATATCGTATTACCTTATTCTCAGCCGATAATTTCTGAGGGAGACTATTTGTTGTGAAAAAAATACAGAAACATTTTTATTTCCCCATCTTGGTTATCTCCGTTTTACTTCTATTTATCGGTATGGTAAGGGAAGCGAAAGCGGCGGTGGGAGATGAGGCGGTTGACAGTATCGTGATAAGAGCTATCTCCGAGGTTCACCGGGAGAAGTTTCTTGAAGCTGTGAATACTTTCAAGTCATTAGAACCATTAAGACCCGAAACACCGATGCCTTATTTCTATATCGCCGCCACTTACCTCTCCTTAATCGATGAGTATCGGAATCCAACCTATAAACCCCAATTCGAAGCTTACATAGATTCCGCTGTTTACTTTGGAGAGCTGAGGTCAAAATCCGAAAATCAAACCGATGAGGATTATTTCTACTATGGAGCCGCACTTGGTTATAGAGGAATTTACAAAGCGGATATTGGTGATTGGTTTGGCGCATTCAAGGATGGCCTTCGGGCAAGAGGAAAATTAGTGAAGGCGTTAGAAATTGATTCCACAAATAGCGATGTCTATTATGGCTTGGGAACTTATGATTATTGGCGGTCGGTGAAAACCAAATCACTGTGGTGGCTGCCATTTATAAGCGATAAACGAAAGCAAGGAATTAACGAGATATGGATAGCTATCAAAAAAGGGAAATATTCCCCCGATGAGTGTCGTTACGCCTTGTTGAGGATCTATCATGAGGAAAAAGATTGGGATTCTATGTATAATTTATGGTTCAATTATCTGATTAAGATAAATCCCGATGATCCTTTTTCCTATTGGTGGTTAGCCGATGGTTATGCACAATTAGGCCAGTGGGGAAAATCGGAGCAAGCATATAAACACCTTTTGAAAATCATTTTAAACTCCTCATATTATCATCCCAATGCGGAAGTCGAAATCCGTTATGACATTGCGGTTGCTTTGAAAAATCAAGGAAAGAAGGATAAAGCGATAACAGAGTTGAAAAAAGCTGTTTCGCTAAAGGATAAAATTATCGATTTCGGCAAAGCGGCAGATTTCTTGAAAAGGGCTGAAAATCTGCTGCATAGATTGCAGAGCGAAAAACATTAAATCCACATAAAATACTTTGAAGCCAAGAGACCATACCGAAGGCAGTATTATCGGTTCTATTCTGAGAATGGGCTTACCATCGATGATAGGTTTCGCAACTTCGAATTTATACGATATAGCGGATATGTTTTGGGTGGCGAAGTTAGGGGCGGAAAATGTAGCGGCCATCACAATATTTTTCTCCTTTTATTGGGTGATATCCTCTACCAATCAGATAGCCGGCACCGGTTCGGTAGCGATAATCTCAAGGCGATATGGGGAAAAGAATTATCCCGCTACCGAGGCCGCCATAAAAGAATCCATCCTGCTTAAATGGATTTTAGCGATATTGTTCGGCGGTTTGGGGTTGTTATTATTATCGAAAATATTGGCCATTTTAGGAGCTAAGGGCGAGGTCTTGAATTTAGCTTATAAATATGGAACAGTTCAGTTTCTTGGGTTGGGAGTTACATTTTCCAGCTATACGATATACACCGCTTTAAGGGGGGTTGGGGATCCGAATAAAGCTATGGTGTTGATGATATCCGGGGTCCTGATGAATCTTGTTCTGGACCCATTTCTTATTTTTGGCTGGTGGATATTTCCGCGATTAGGCCTTGTGGGGGCGGCGATTGCTTCGATTATCTCTTATAGTTTTACTTTTATCGTTGGACTGATAATATTCTTCGGCGGGTTTACCTCGGTGCGCCTTGGGTTGCGCGGGAGGGTGCCTATTGGTATCAAGGGGATGTGGCGTATGATGAGTATCGGCTTTCCGTCAGGGATAAACTCCATTTCCTTTTCCCTCTCACGGCTGGTGGTAATGCCGATGGTGGCGGTATTCGGCACTGCGGTCGTAGCCGCCTACGGAATGGGAACTCGTGTATCAGCTTTGGGAATAATGATGGTTGTCGGGATGGGGCTTGGTTTATCGGCGCTCATAGGACAAAACTTGGGAGCGCGCAAACTGGAACGGGCAAAAACAACCGCAGATAAAGCGATTGTATTCTCCGCTTTGTTTATGTTGGGCTTCACAATAATCAATATTGTCGGCGCACCGATTATAGTTAAATTCTTTTTCACGGAAGAACCGATTTATTCTTTGGGAATAACCATAATCCGTATCATCTCCTTAATTCTTCCCTTTATCGGCATAATAATAACCATCGAGATGATCTATTCCGGCGCCGGTGAAAACAAAACACCTATGATATTATCCATTATCCATTCTTGGGCTATAGAAATACCATTGATTTTGTTATCGACCAAGCTATTGGGATTCAATCAAAACGGGGTTTGGTGGTCATTGGCTATCGGATCTGTAATAAGTGCGATAATATATTATTTCGTTTACCGCCGCGGAGGATGGCTTTATAAAAAGATTTAACTCCCAGCGGGCTGAAGGTATATTTTATGAAAAAAACCTATTTGAATCATATAATAAACCTCAAAAATAAAGAGCAATCTCCCTTTGCTGTGCTCAAAGATCCGACGGCTGCGGTTTGCTTCCCAAACGATTACGCGTTGGGAATGGCGAATTTGGGATATGCGCAGCTGCTTTCAGTTTTTGTGGATAACGGGGGATTCGAGCGCTTTTTCCATTTCCGCGGGTTTGAAGATGCAGCAGGATACTCCTTCGAGAACAACCGAAAATTAAAGGGCTTTCCATTAATAGCCTTTTCAATTCCTTACGAGCGCGACTTGATAAATGCATTGAGGATGATGCGGAATGGGGATTGTATGGAAAAGGACAATGAGCATTTGAAAATAGCAGGCGGTGTCGCAATCACATTAAACCCGATACCCTTCAAACCTTTTTTCGACCTCCTCTTTCTGGGCGACGGAGAAATGTTTTGGGACGATTTTTTTCAAGTTATAAGCGAAAAATCGAAATTGAATCAAAAGGGGGAAATCCTAAATGAGCTATCTCAACTTAAGGGAGTTATGATATCCGGTAAGGATAAAAATATCATTGAAATAGCGAGGGTGGAACAACCGGAAGGACTAATGGAGCTCTCGCAGATAATAACTTCCGAAGCTCATTTCGGAAGAGCATTATTAATCGATATAAGCCGCGGTTGCCGTTTCAAATGCAAATTCTGCGCCGCCGGATATATGAGACGCAAACCCCTTTTCCGAAACGAAACCGTCTTCGATTACAACACCGAAAAGATAGGATTAATAGGTTCGATTATCTCCGATAATCCCAATTTTGAAAACATCGTCAAACAAATAGCCGATAATGGTTTCTCCTTGGGGATTTCCTCCCTTCGGGTCGATCTGCTCGATGACAGTCTATTGCGAATTTTGTATAATGCGGGAGTAAAGGGATTAACATTAGCTCCCGAAGCCGGATCGGAAGATTTAAGATTTAGGTGCGGGAAAGCAATCCCCGACGATAATTTTTTCGATGCTGCGGAACGGATGGGGAATATAGGTTTTAAATACATCAAATTATATTTTATTATCGGTTTACCGACCGAAAACGATAATGACCTGTCAGCCATCCCCGAGCTTTGCAGGAAGATTTCAGTCATTTCAAAAAATATCGAGGTTAGGGTCTCTATCAGCATCTTCACCCCCAAGGCTCATACCCCATTCCAATTCACAACCTTTATCGGCAAGGAAGAATTCAACAAGAAGTCAAACACCTTGAAAAAAGAATTCAAGGGGCTTAAAGTTAAGGTTTCCTATCCGAGCTACCGCGAGGCTTATACAGCGGCGCTACTGTCAATGGGAGATGAGCGGGTCGGTAAGGCAATAAGGGATTATGCTGTCCGTGGAAAAAATTTAAATTCCGCTTTGAAAGATAATAAAGTTGATGTAAGACAGATACTTTTTGAGGAGAAAGATTTAGAATATAAATTTCCATGGGATAATATAAAGGCGGAATTCGACAAGGAATTTTTATTTAAAAGCTATATTGCCGCTAAGAGTAAAAAATAAAAAATAACTGAGCGACTTGGGATTACAGTCGGAATGAAAATATTCTCTACTTAGCTTTTACAACCTTTCCAGCCTTTAGGCAGGAAGTGCAAACTACAATTCTTTTGTTTACTCCGTTGATACTAGCGCGCACCTTCTGAAGATTGGGTTCCCATCTCCGCCTTGAAACCCGGTGCGAGTGGCTCACATTATTGCCATAAATAGGTTTTTTGCCGCATATTTCACAAACTTTAGACATAGCTTTCCTCGAATGATTTGTATTTTACATAGATTGTTATTATATAAAATATTAAATTAAAAGCAACATATTTTACATTTTTTTAAAATTTTTATGTCGGACAATAATAGAGACATTTTGGATTATAATCGAATCGATGATGATGTAACATTTGTGAAAGGGGTGGGCCCCCGTCGAGCTTCGGTTCTAAAAAAGCACGGCATATCCACCGTATATGATTTACTTCTCTATACCCCCCGCGATTATATCGATAGGCGCAACATAACCCCGATAAACCAATTAACTCCCAATACAAAAGCAACTATTCTCGCGGAGGTGGAATCATACGGGATGAAATTCATCCGCGGCGGCAAAAAGATGTATATCGTAAATGTCACCGACAAAATCGCAAGTTTGGAATTGATATGGTTCAGGAATGTGAAATATTTCGAGGGTTTGTTCAAGGAAGGCGATTTATTATACATAAGCGGAAAAACATCGAGGACGGTATTTCCCCAGATGGTTCATCCGGAGTTCGAATTCCTATTTAAGGGCAAAGAGCCATTGCATACAATCGGACTTGTTCCCCTTTACCCAACCACCGCCGAATTAAAAAAAATAAGTCTCGACAGTAGAGGATTCAGAAAAATCATTAAGTCCGCTCTCAATAAATACATTGATGCACTACCAGATGACCTTAACCCAAGAATCGAAAAAACAGCAAATCTCATATCCCACAAGGATGCAATATCGCTCATCCATTTTCCAAAAACTCATAAAGAAATAGCCTCAGCAAAAAGGCGGTTGGCATTCTCCGAGCTTTTTTATGTTGAATTATTACTTGCTTTGCAAAAGAGACGCAATAAGCTTCTCCGCAATGGTATAAAGTTTAAAAAGGCTGGAGAGTTGGTCAGCCGATTAGGAAAATATTTGCCTTTTAAATTAACTTCCGCTCAAAGGCGGGTCATCAAGGATATCTTTAAGGATATGAATTCACCTCGAGTTATGAGGCGGCTACTTCAAGGGGATGTCGGTTCGGGGAAAACAATTGTCGCTGCCCTATCCTGCGCATTGGCGGTAGAGAATGGATACAAATCGGCGGTTATGGTCCCTACGGAGGTATTGGCGGAGCAACATTATATCAATTTCGCAAAGCTATTTAATCGGCTGAAAATCGAGACTACCCTTCTGACCAAAAGTTCGAGAAATAAAAACGAAATCTACGAGAAACTAAAATCGGACAAAGAATGTATTGTTATCGGCACTCACGCCTTGATACAGGAGAAGGTCGATATCAATCGATTAGGTCTTATCGTCATCGACGAACAACACCGTTTCGGTGTCCGTCAAAGGCTTGACTTAATTTCCCAAAACCAGCGAGCGGATTTATTGGTTATGACCGCCACACCTATCCCCAGAAGTTTGGCTATGACGCTTTATGGCGATTTCGATATATCCATTATCGATGAGATGCCTCCGGGAAGGAAAAGAATAAAAACCCTTTTAGCACAGGAAGGTAGTGAGCATCTGATTTTCGATAAGATTTTCGATTATGCCAAAAGGGGCGAACAGGTATATATAATCTATCCGCTGGTCGAAAAATCGGAGAAGATCGACCTTCGAGCAGCGGTTGACGCCTATGAAAAACTAAAAAAGACTACTGTCGGAAAATTCGGTATAGGGTTGCTCTACGGTAAAATGGATATGGCTGAAAAATCGGAGGTGTTGGACAAATTTAATCGGGGCGAGATAAAAATTTTAATCTCCACGACAGTTGTTGAAGTCGGTATCGATAGTCCAAAAGCAACTTTGATGGTGATAATCGGCGCAGAAAGATTTGGGCTATCACAACTTCACCAATTAAGAGGGAGGGTCGGCAGAGGGGAAAGCAAAGCGGAATGTATCCTAAAGCTTACCCATCCGCCAAGCGATATCGCCAAGCAACGGATACAGGCAATGCTCTCCTCAAATAATGGATTTGAAATCGCCGAATTCGACCTAAAAATTCGTGGTCCCGGGGAATTCCTCGGTGTAAAACAACACGGATTCCCGAATTTCAAATTCGCCGATATAACTTCAGATATGGAATTGTTAAGGCAGGCGCGGGAGAGTGCATTCCAACTGATTTCCGAGGATCCAAAATTGGAATTGCCCGAAAATCAAACAATTAAGGATTATCTGCGTAAAAGGTTTAGAGGTGTTTTTAGATTTGCGGATACGGTATAAATTGACTTTTTAAAAAATTATTTTATATTTAACCAAGCAGAAACAAAGGAATCAATCAAAAATAGAAGGGATGAAAATGGAGAGAGCAGCCCGATATATCGAAGAGCTCGCAGAAACCGCCGAGAATATGGGTAAATTAATCAAGGAAATAAAACAAGCTGTTGAATCGAAAGATTATGATTTAGAGCGGTTAATGAAAAATGTTGACGCCGATTTTATGGATATGAAATACAAAATCGACATCGCCAATCGATTGGCAAAAAGTCATAGAATTTAATGGCCATGGGAAACAATCGGATTCTTAAGCAGGAGGGAATATTATATGGCAAAAGATACTGATGCTTATTTTCTTCAATTAATACTATCATTCAGCAGCGCCTGTATGCAACAGCTCGGAAAAATAGCCAATCCAATTACCGGAAAAATCGAACGGGATTTGGACCAAGCACGATATTCAATTGACATCCTCAGAATGCTTAAATCAAAAACTGAAGGTAACCTTTCCGACGAAGAGAGAAAAACTCTCGACAAAATAATCTATGAGACGCAAATCAACTATGTCGATGAGTTCGAGAAGGAAAAAAGAAGCAAAGAGACGGAGGAATCCGAGAAGCCCGAAAAAGCTGATGACTCCAAAGAGGAGAATAATAAATCCGAAGGCAAAGCAAAAACCGCAGAGGAAGATAAATCCGAAAAATGACAGCGGTCGAACTTGAAAAAATGGTTTATCAAAACGCGGTATTGGGGGCTGTTTTAACGAGCAATGATTATGATTCTCAACGAGAATCGGTTTTAAAAGAGCTAAAAGCTTTGGCGATAACCGCCGGAGCAAAAATTGTCGGAGAGGTGATACAAATCAGGAACCGCCCGCACCCGGCATATTTTTTTGGCAAAGGGAAAGTTAAAGAGATATCGGAGCTGATCTCCGAAGAAAATGCCGATCTATTTATATTCGACGACGATTTAACCCCCGCTCAGGTTAGAAATCTCGAGGATGCTTTTGAAGTGCCGGTTATCGATAGAAGCACGCTTATTTTGGATATATTCGCCCTCCACGCAAAAACTGTGGAAGCAAGAGCTCAGGTTAAGCTCGCTCAATTGAAACACCTTCTACCGAGTCTGACCGGCAGGTGGTCGCATTTGGAAAGACAGGAAGGAGCTATCGGCACACGGGGTCCCGGCGAAACTCAACTTGAAACCGATAAGCGTATTGTCCAAAAGCAAATCGCAGACCTCCAAAGCCGTCTAAGAGAAATCGAAAGGGAGAGGGAAGTCCAAAGGAAAAAGCGATCCAAATTCTATCGAGTGGTTTTGGTTGGCTATACGAATGCGGGTAAATCAACAATCCTAAATAAGTTAACCGGCGCCGATGTCCTTGTGGAAGATAAACTATTCGCAACTTTGGATTCAACTACTCGGCGCTTGAATTTAGGCCCCTGTCAAACGGCATTAATTACCGATACCGTCGGGTTTATCTCCAAATTACCCACCCATCTCGTAGCCTCCTTTCGTTCCACATTAACCGATGTACGGGACGCCGACTTACTCCTCCATATAATTGACGCTTCCAGCCCCAAAATGGAAAACAAAATCGCCATCGTAAATAAAGAACTCAATCGCTTCAGTCCGCTTACACCCAATAGGGTATTGGTTTTTAATAAAATCGATTTGATGGAGGATAGCTTTCGGCTTGAAATGTTGAAAAAGCGGCATAATAATTCTCTGTTTATAAGTGCGATTGAATCGAATTATATAGATAAGGTAGAAAAAAGGATTTTATCGGAATACAATAAATCGCAGAAAAAAGCTGTCTTTATCCTGAAACAAAAAGATTCAGAGGCTTATTCAAAAATCGCGGGAAGCTGTAGGATTATTGATATTAAAACCGATGGCGATAAGATGATCGTCCACTTCTCCGGTTCCAGTGAAGTAATCGGCAATCTTAAAAAAAATTATTCGCAATTAGATCAATCTGAGGCAATTTGAGAAAAACGCCCGACCTTCCCCCACGCCTTTCATTTCCATAAAGATGCACAAAACATAATGTAGTTTGAGTAATTCGATTAAAGATAAAGATACAAATTATAACTTGGGAACTTTTATCGGTATGGATAATTCCAAACGGCAACGGCGACAAAACCTATCGGATTGACTATCCATATCGGCAATTGTCTTGGAAGAATACATAACACAATTTTTAGCCTCGCAATTGCTAAGCCCCAAAAGATGCCCTATTTCGTAAATCAGTTTTTTTAGTGCGCGGGATCTCAATGTACTATTATCCTGCGGCAGACCGTAGAACTCAGGCCTTAAACGATGGGTCGAAATAATTGCCACACCACCAAGCCTATCCGAATCGGAAATAATATAATCTGTACCCGGAGTAAACAAATCCTCATCCGTAACGGCAACGATATACTCGTCATCGGAAGCCTTCAAAAATTGAAGTTTGTTCAGGATGATGGAAGAAAAAAAACCTCCCCGTTCGGGATTATAAGATTCCTCAGGAAGTTTTGCTATCATCCCCGAATTTATTTTAAATTTGAATCTTCCTAAAATTTTCGTTCCCAAATAATCGACTAATTCTCTGCTTATATCATCGAGCGGGACAAGATAAAGTTTTTTCTGCATCCCGGTTTCCTCTCTTCTTGTTTCGATTCTACCTTTCGGCGATAATAAAACACCGATTAAGCCTATCCCTACAACCAATATAACCAGGGCGGCTAACTGCCAAATAATGTAATCCATCTAATTAAAAAGCAATAAAAAATCTATTATCAACTCCATTTGTTGCAATTTTTATGTGAACTTTCCGCCCACATTTAGGACACCATCCAACATACGCATCACCGCGCCTGTTTTTATATATCCTCGTATAGATATTACAACATTCAAATTTTATACCCACGAACGGCCGTTTCCGTTTCCAATGTTTATATTTTTTCGTTCTATACATAATATACTAGGACAGCTTCAATTTGCAATGATAAATTTAAATTACATCGATCCCACGACCCATTCATAAATTCGGCTTAAAACGGAAAATTATTTAGCATAATAACGAGACAAAAAGGGCCCCTAAAATACAAGAGCCCTGATTATTATTCGATAAAGGATTAAGCCCGATGCTATTGAACCTGCTCTAAATCCTCGATGAATTTGGAAATTAATTCCCTATGCTTTTTATCATCCAAGGATTCCGACACAGCCTTGGAAGCTGCTTCGACCGCTAATTCTACGATATCATCGCGCAACTGCATCCGCGCGCTTGCTAATTCGGATTCGATTTGTAATCTTGCCTTAGCTATTTCGTTTTTACGGTCTTCTTTGGCTTGTTCTTTTATCTCAGCTGCGATTTTCTGGCCTTCGGCAACTGCTTCGTTTATCCGCTTGCGAGCTTCGGCATCAATCTCTTTCAGCTTTTGCTCATATTCGGCGGTCAACCTGTCTATCTCCTCCTTCTTACGGTCTATGGTATCGAATTCATCCTTAATCTTCTGCTTTCTCTCTTCAAGCAACCCCAACAACGGCTTCCACGCAAATTTCTTCAATAACCAAACCGCAATCAGAAAACCGATAGCGTGCGTTATTAGTTGTCCCAATTCCAGACCGAGAGATGAGGCAATGGATTCCATTAGTTCTCCAGTTAACTACACTAACTATTCAGGGTAATTTACAATTTAGCCAACAGGACGAAAACCGCAACCAAAGCGTAAATGGTCAATGCCTCAATAAACGCAGCACCGATAATCATTCCGGTTTGAATCTTACCTGCCGCTTCCGGCTGGCGTCCCATAGCCTCCATCGCGGAGCCGACGGCTCGTCCAAGTCCTAACCCGGAACCGATAGCTGCAATCCCCACGCCAAGCGGTAAACCAAATCCTAATGCTGTTCCTACGTCCAATTTTTCCTCCTCTTTACTTAATCTTATTAATCGTTACAGGATTTTATTATTTTTCTTATTTTCCAATTTCCTCTCCTAATGTCCCTCTTCTCCTTCTTCCTTATGAGGGAACATCAACTGAAAATATATAGTCGAAAGCAATGCAAAAACCAAAGCCTGTATTAAACTTGTCAAAATCGCCAGAAATATAAACGGTAATTCCAGCGGTATTCCCACCGGAGTGTGGATAAAGCTTAATACCAAAATGCCTAATCCCGTAAATACCGCAATCAAAACATCCTCTCCTGTTATATTGCCGAAGAGACGAAGACTCAAGCTAACCGGTTTGGAGAGCTCCCCGATTATATGAATGGGGAAATTCAACGGGACCATACACCATTCAACCACCGATTTCGGATTACCGGCATAGTGATTGATATACCCGAGCAAACCATTTTTCCTTATCCCCGTATATTGTACATAAAGGAAAACTATCACAGCCATAGAAAAGGTGGTATTCAAATTCGAAGTAGATGATAAAGCACCGGGTATTAAACCGAAAAGGTTCATCGTAAAAATATAAATAAATAAAGTCCCCAAAAACGGGATGAATTTTTTGCCCTGAGGACCAAGGACCCCGATGAGAAAATTATATAACCCTTCGACAACAGCCTCAACTGCATTCTGTAATCCGGAAGGGATAAGCTCCCTTTTCCTCGACCCCAAATAGGCAATTGTCGCTAAAATGATAATAACAATGAGGGAAAAGAATTCCGATTGCCATTTTACAAGCCACTCAGCCCAGGCCTCACGAGGGAAGATTGTATGTAATAATGTAAGAATATTGGGAATCTCAGGCCTTCCGCTCTCCGCGTGTTTGGCTGCTTCCTGAGCAACCTTATGTCCGGCTTCGCCGGTTATCAACATATACTGCAACAGCTTCGCAGTAATCATTTAATGCTGCTCCTATTGTATCGATTCGGTAATTCGGTGTTAATTATTTTATTATCAATCAAATAAATACCCAATGCTTTCAAAAGAGCCACTAAAAAAATAATCGTAAATCCAATCAACAGACTTATAGCCGAAAAATAGCCGATTTCCAGCAATAAAAAACCTATGCCATAAAGGAGAGGGAATTTAATGAATCCCAAAATCAGCATTTTTCTTTTACTTGATGAAGGTTTGGGAGTTAATAACCCGGTTATAATATATTTAATCAAAAGGATATTAGCAGCTCCCCATAGGCATCCGATAAATATTCCCGAAGCATTTTGAAAACTCCAATATACAGCTGTAAACGGGAATTGTATTAACGAAAGAATAAATGATGTCTTGGCTACACGATTTATAAAATCAATTCCCATAATATCAATCATCTTCCTCTTCTTGCGTTCTTTTAATCAACTTATATGTTTCTTCGGCGGAAGATACCAGTCCCAGTGCTATCATCAATATCATTAAAAATGGCTCAGTTCCCAATTTCTTATCTAAAAAATCTCCTATAAAATAACCTATCAACGGACCTGCCGCCATCATCAAAGGAATGGTAGTAGCCAAGCCTATTTGTCGATAAGCTCCATAGTCTTTTTTTCCTTTACCTTTTTTCGTATCTCACCACTCAAAAAGGAATTTTATAATAAAAGTAAGCCTAACCTATGTCAAGAGATATTTTTCACAATCTATGGCTATTATTTCAATTTTCGGGCTTTAGGACCGTCATATTCCCAGTTTGGATTGCCCAACTTTCGCATAGGTCTTTCTCTGATAAGTTCTTCATAATAATGTGCGATTAGTCCCGAAATGCGTGAAATTATGAAAAACCCTTTACCGATCCGCCAATCAAACCCCATATCCGAAGTTACCGCAGCTATTGCTCCATCTACATTTATGGGCAACTTCCTTCCTTTTACTTCAGCAAATCTATCTTGAACAGCGACTGCTAATTCGATGTGCCGACCGGAAAAATCAAGTTCTTCTGCGATTTTGAATAACCGTACCGTTCTCGGATCTACATTGTGTAATCGGTGACCATATCCGGGAAGTCGTTTCTTATTAAAGATGAATTCATCGAGCAACTTCTCCGCCAGCTCCGATATATTGCCATCTTTGCTCGCCCATTCCTGTAAAATCCTCGCACATTGCTCAATCGCTCCCCCGTGGGTATCACCAATCGCCAAAATTCCGGCAGCCACAGCTGCATTAAGGGGGTTTCCCCCGGAAGTAACGGTCCGTGTACTTAAGACCGAGGGCGGCGTTACCCCATGATCTACAGAACTCGCTAGAATCGCATCGAACATTTTAGCCTCAGCGCTGTTTGGCAACTCACCCCTCAATACCAAATAAATAACTTCCGCAAAAGACCTATTTCCCATCAACTCAGCAATATCGTATCCCCGAATACGGATCTTCCCCGGTTTGATATCAGTTATCGAAGTAAACCATTTATTTTCATTGAGCATAATAACCTCGAAAATTAATTGAAGGGAAATACAACAAATTATGCGACTTCCATTAACTCTATTTCGAAAATCAAGGTTTTCCCTGCGAGCGGATGATTGGCATCTAAAGTTACGATGTCATCCTCCATTTCTGTTATAATTACATCGATAAAACGGCCATCATTTTGTTTTAGCTGCAATTGTTTCCCTATGGAAGGTTCAAGTCCTTCCGGAAATTCGCTTTTATTGACATTTGCGGTCAATTCCTTGCGCCATTGCCCATAGGCATCTTCAGGCTCAATGGTGATGGTCCTTATCTCTCCCACTTTCATACCGATAACAGCATTTTCGAAGCCGGGTATGAGGTTTCCACTTCCTACCGTTACCTCCAATGGTTCCCTTTCCCTGGATGAGTCGAAAACAGTTCCATCTTCCAATTTCCCGGTGTAATGAACTTTAACTTTGTCCCCATTTTTAACTTGGCTCATTAATAGCCTCCAAAAAATTATTTTTTATCGATACAGCGCATTCTGTTGCCCTATATCGAGATTCCTACTTCTACGCTTTTTAAGCGTACCTCCAACTTAATAATTGTTATTTGCATTTCGACTCAATAGAAATAAACCCTGAAGGGAAAGTATTACTATTACGGCGGAAAACAAATATGGCATTTTCCCAATAATCCACACAATTTATCCTTTATATGGGATAATTAATCAAAATTCAACAAAAAAATAACTTATTCCCAAATACTTTTTGTTCCATTCCCTATAAAAGCTCCTTAAATTAAAGATAATAACTTGATTTCGGTTTCCCACAACAATAGATTGGTAATAATATTAAAATAAAATCAATAATGTTCCGTATCCTTTTTATTACAAATAAGCTCTGTAAATATCGTCAAAATAGAAACAATGTTGTTTTATCTATTTATTCAAATTTAGACGGAGGAATAAAATTTTGTTAAAATGGCTCGACTTTAAGCCCAAAAAAATGTCTCTGAGAATCTGGGCCGAAGCGTATTTTAATTACTATATAATGCTCAAGTTAAAACGGAATTTATACTCGGATTCGCATAACCTCATAGTAAAAGCGAAAGTGGAGGATATGGCCTTGATGGACCCAGATAATCGTTATGAAAAGAGGATTATGAAATTGGATCCGAAAAGCTACCGAACTGACCCATTAACGAAAGATAATTTTGATAATCTTATAAAAGATCTTTTCCCTTGGGAAAGAAGAAAATTCACCAAGTATTTGAGAAACGGATCCTATGGGCACCTCAGTAAAATAAGGAATGATATGGTCTGCTGTACTTGGGTTTCTCACGGAAATATAGACCCTGAAGTGAAAAAAGCTCTGGGACTGGAAATAGAATTGGGCAAAAACGATGTTTGGGGCGTGGATATCATAGTTCATCCCGATTACCGGGGACAGGGGTTTGAATTTATTATTTTCAAACATACGCCGGAATATCTATTGCCGCAGGGAGTTGAAAATGTTTGGGGGGCTGTATGGATCGGCGATAAGGGCAGTTTAAAGATGCATAAAAGGGTAGGCTTCAAACCCATCTATTTTCATTATGATAAACGCAGATTCGGTGTTAGGACCTCAACAATCATACCGGTAAATAAGGATACGGTCGATTCAATAAATAAGATCGCCGCCAAATATGGGATCGATATTACCTCCATTTGGAAAGATATCAGCTAAAACAATTATCCCTTTCCCAACGGAGGATTCGGCTTTGCATCCGGTCGGCGGATATAATACGGAACCGAATCGGCTAAATCCAATGTATCGCCGCAAGAATATTGTTTCTCGGCTATTTTTGATAAAACCGCTACCGACGGATACCACTTGTCTTCGGGAGCCATTTTATAGGGATTAAGATGTTTGACTTCAATCTTCTTTAGTCCGGGACCGGTTATTATTGACCCGGCGGGAATACCATCAAAAATCCGCTCCTCGTTAATCGCGGCAGGCTCGGACTTAATGCTCAATTCTCCATTTTCCCGCATATAAACTCCGCGATAAAATTGCAGACGGCGCGCATCAATCACAGAAACGATAAAAACATTTTCCTCTTCGACCATCTCCGCAACGGCTTCAGTTGAAATAATTCCAGTTAAGGAAGTGCTAAAAGGGTGCGCTAATCCTTTGGCAGCCGATAGCGCCACTCTTAAGCCGGTGAACGATCCCGGGCCTATTACCACCCCAATTAAATCCACTTCACGCGGAGTAATACCACAATTCGCAAAAGCCTTTTTTATATAAAAGTGGGCTGTATTCGTAGAACCCCTTTTAATCTCAAAATGAAATTCCGATACTACTTCATTGGAATCGATTATCCCGACAGCCCCTCTATCCATTGAAATATCAAGAACAAAAATCCTCATCGCCTTACCCTTATTTCCCTTGTATTTTCTCCCATAATTCGGATATCAACTTTGATTGTATCGGAAGGCAGAAGGTTTTCGATTTTTTCACCCCATTCGATAAGGGCTATGCAATCGCCGTAAATCAATTCCTCAATCCCTAACTCCTCAATTTCACCAATAGAATAAAGGCGATATAAATCAATGTGATAAATATCGCATAACCGCCCGGGGTAAGTATTAATCAAAGTAAAAGAGGGGCTGGAAATAGAAACCCCGGGACACAAACAATTACAAATTCCACGGATAAAAACCGTCTTACCCGCTCCCAACTCCCCGCTCAAACTGACAACGGATCCAACTTCCAAACCCCCGGCAAGCTCTTCCCCCAACTTTCGCGTTTCCGATTCACCGGCAGATTTATAAGTCGTAATAGTCAAAGGCATTTTACATTCGTTTTGGTCTTAATATCGCTACAGGCAAAATCATCTCCTCGATGGAGATCCCGCCGTGTTGAAAACTGTTCTGATAATACCGTTGATATTCATTGAAATTGGTCGGGTAAACAAAATAATAATCCTCGCGGGCAAATATATATGTCGTATGCCCGGTAAAATACGGGAGTCTATAATCTTTCGGATCCCTAATCAAAGTAGCGTGTTTCCTATCGCAGTTTAGGTTATCTCCATACTTATAACGAAGGTTGGTCGAGGTATCCCGCCTTCCATAAGCGGTAGTTCCCTTAGTCCCCAGCACGGAACCGTGGTCGGTAGTAATAATTACAGTGCATTTCCGCGTGGATAATTCCCTCAAAATAGTGAATAATGGAGAATGGATGAACCATGATTTCATCAACGACCTAAATGCCGCTTCGTTTGGGGCTATTTCCTGTAATATCTCGGATTCCGACCTCCCGTGAGCAAGTATATCTATGAAGTTGTAAACTATCGAAAGTAAAGGGGCATTTAAGTAGCTGTCCAATTTCTTAAGGAGATCATCACCTTCCGATTGGTCGAGTACTTTAATATACTTTGGTTCCCCATTCATTTCAATTTTTAATCTCCCCAATTGCTTTTCAAGGAATTGCCTTTCATAACGGTTCAGGGAATGCTCCTCATCCCCTTCGGATTTCCACGCTTTCGGCAGGAGTTTCACAAATTGATCAGGGAACAAGCCCGAAAATATCGCATTCCTCGAAAACGGAGTTGCAGTAGGCAATATGGAGTAATATAAATCCCGTTTGATATTGAAATATTCGGAGAGAATTCGTTCCAACACCAACCATTGATCCAAGCGCATACAATCTATAATGATGAATACGACTTTGCCAACGGAATCCATCAAAGGAGGGATTAAATACTTTCTAACGATATCGACGGATAATGTAGGCCTATCCTCACTATACAACCATTTTGGGTAATTTCTCTCGATATACTTTCCGAATTCGAGATTGCATTCTTTATTTTGTCCTTTTAGAGTTTGACGAAGTTCCAATTCCGGAAAATCCTCAATTTCCAAATCCCGTTTTGCCAATACCAACCCCAAATCAAGCCAATCCTTCCAATTCATCGGACCGGAAAGCATCATAGAAATTTTATTGAAATCCCGAATATATTGTTGGGTAAGATGGTCGCTCATTATTTTCTTGGAGTCCAAAATCTTTTTGGCAACCGACAAGATTTGTGATGGATTCACCGGTTTGGTTAAGTAATCATCAATCTTTTTCCCGATAGCTTGCTCCATCAGATGCTCTTCTTCCGATTTGGTAACCATAACTACCGGCAGGCTCGGTTTAATCTCTTTGATTTCCTCCAAAGTTGTAAGCCCATCTTTGCCGGTCATCATCTCATCCAACAACACCAAATCGAAGTCTTCATTTTTAATCATCTCCACCGCGTCGTCACCGTTGGACGCACGGGAAACATCATAACCTTTTTCTGTCAGAAATAATATGTGGGCTTGAAGCCTTTCTATTTCATCGTCGACCCATAATATTCTCTTTTTTGCCATCTTCTTATCCATAATATTAATAAAATTCAACTTGAAGGGAGTGTTATCTCGAAAACAGTTTTTACATTGGGGATACTCTCGACTAATTTTATCTTACCTTTATGATATTCCTCTATTATCCTTTTTGCCAAAGTCAGCCCCAAACCCCAACCCCGCTTCTTAGTTGTGAAACCCGGCAAGAATATGCGGTTTTGTTTTCGCGGCGGTATCCCCTTCCCATTATCGGCTATTAATATTTTTACGCACCGCCTATCGTCGGAGAGCATAGTTTTTATAGATATCTTTCCCTGTTTGGGACTTATAGATTCCAGCGAATTCTTAATAAGATTCTCGATAACCCACGACATAAGTTCGACATTTATATTAACCTCGCCTATTTCCCCATATTCTTCCTCTATCAGGACCCTCTTTCCCTTATCGGGGACCCTTAGGCGATAAAATTCCACAACTTCTCCGACAACATTATTAATATCGGCGGGCTTCAACTCGGGAATGGAGCCTATTTGGCCAAAGCGATTAGCCACCCTTTCAAGTCTCTTGACATCACCCAGCATTCTGTCCGTAACCTCACCAAGATTATATTTCCCCAAATTATCTATCTCCACAGGCAAATAGGCGGATTTCATCCTGATCAATTCCAGCCATCCGAGCAATGAAGAAAGTGGGGTTCCCAATTGGTGTGCCGTTTCCTTAGCCATCCCAACCCAAACAGATCTCTGTTCACTCCTTTTTATACTCCTAAAAACCGCGATTGCTATTATAATAAATATCGCCACAACGATCCCTTCGATGATAGGCATCCACTTCAATTTGTTGACCAAAGGCGAATAACCGTAATGAAGGTAATGGATAATTTTCTTTTCGGCGGTATCATAATATATCGGAATCGGTTCCGAATTTTTGTCCATTTCCTCTAATTCTTTTCTTAGCTTCGCCTGTGCCTCGGGCGAGGTATCGCTTGTGGCAACACCGACATCTTTCCAAAACTGAGGCCTGCCTTCGGGGTCGGTGATGATAATTGGGAAGTTGCTTTTTTGAATAACCTCCTCGAAAATCAAATTCATTTCAGGCCCTGAAGATGGATCGGATGCCGCCAATTGCCAGAATTTGGCGTAAACACGGGATATCCTAACCGCATCGCTTTTCATTCCAGAGATTATATTTTGGGTGTAAAGTACAAAAAGCAAAACCACCACCACCATCCCGAAAACCAAAAACAGCTTGAAAGGAAACGAATATTCAGTATGGAGGAGCGAACCCCTGGGAAAAAGTTTCATAATCTCATTTGGAAGCTTACCCGATAAATTCCTTTCCACCCATATAATCGACAAGGACTTCCGGTATCCTAACCCTTCCGTCTTTCAATTGATAATTTTCAAGAATTGCAATAACAACCCGCGGCAGCGCCAAACCGGAACCATTTAATGTATGAGGATATTCCGGTTTGCTATCCGGAGTCCGTTTAAAACGAATGTTAATCCGTCTCGCCTGAAAATCCTCAAAATTACTGCAAGACGAAACCTCGAGATATTTATCGACGCCGGCGGAATAAACTTCAAGGTCGTAAGTCTTGGCGGAGGCAAAACTCAAATCGGCAGTGCAAAGCTCTACAACCCTATAGGGCAGCTTCAACTCGCGCAGAACCGTTTCCGCCTCGGAAACCAAATTGTCAAGCTCATTATAAGAATCCTCAGATTTGCATATCTTCACCAATTCGACTTTATCGAATTGATGAATTCTTATTATTCCTCTGGTATCTTTGCCATAAGAACCGGCTTCGCGGCGGAAACAAGGAGTATAGGCGACATAATAAATCGGCAGCATATCGCCGGAGATGATTTCCTTCCGATGTAGATTGGTCAACGGAACCTCGCCGGTGGGAATTAAAAAAAGATCG
>JALSTH010000018.1 GCA_026983835.1 Candidatus Zixiibacteriota bacterium
TCAACTAACCCCAAAGTTGGGGCTTATCGCCGAGTACAATTTCAGGGTATTCGACACTCACTTTATCAATCCACCAACGGGTTACACCGGTGGATATTCGAAATATCGGGTCCACACCTTTACTTTGGGCCCAAGGTTGTATGTTGACGAAGACGCTCCCTGTGGATATTTTGAGGTTGGAGCAGGCGGCTATCTTCCTTATTTCTATATCCCCGGAAAAGCAAATGATATGCAGATGATAGATCAAAACATCTCTCCTGGGGTCTATTTCGGATATGGATGGCATACCGAAAAAATAGATTTAACCATAAAATACAATTTATTCAAAAGCGATGCAACCACTGAGCACGGAGAGACTTATATACATTTTCTCACCTTCGACGCATTACTTAATCTGCTTCCGGAGGAATAGTTTTATAAGCGTTAGGTGGATTGGAGGTCGGTTATCGCCGACCTTTTTTTTACAATGAAAAATTCAAGCAACATAATCATAATCTTAATTTTAGCTCTCAATGTCCTTATGACTTGCGGGCAATCTGAAAATGGGGGTAATTTTTCGAATAAAAACAAATCGTCGTCAACAGCCCAATCCCTAAATAATCGGACATTATATTCGGGGGAATATGTCATCCTCAAGGATTCTAAAACTATCGGCAAGGAAAACTTCAAAATAGCTCTTCTTAAATCCGGGAGGATTTCGGCGTCCTCAAGCTCGATAACGAACATGGGGTATAAATACCAGCAAACGGGCGAATACCTCGCCGATAGCAATTGGAATATATACTATTCCAAAATCGCTTTTCATGGCGGAGGTTTGACAAAAACGGAGGTCATTTCCCTTCGGAAAAATTCCTATGTTTGCAGTCTGTCCACCGGCGACGGCAGAATATACAAATCCGAATTCGAGAATGCTCCCGAATATTTCATCAAATATAATTTGTCGATATTCTGTATTCCCATTTTATCCTACTTAATAAAGAATGAAATTAAGGGAGTTGATGTTAAATCGCTTTTTATAGAACCGGGATCCCTAAAACCCTTTGACGCCATTTTCCATTACTCATTTACGAAGGAAAGTATAATTACCGTTCCGGCGGGAAACTACAAAGCACGCCTATATTTGATTACAGATAAAAAGGGCAATTATCATAAATATTTTTGGGCGGATAAAAACGGAATCGTTCTCGCCTGTGGGGATAACAGCGATGGGAATAATGAGCGTCGGCTCATAAAATATAATCAGAACAACAAATAAAATTATAATCAAGAGAAATCCCACAAAAAATGCGCTCAAAAGAAAAATACGAATATATTTGTAGAAACTGTGGATATAGCTCCCCAAAATGGCTGGGGAAATGTCCCCAATGCGGGGAATGGGATTCCTTCGATAGACAAAATGTTATCATAAAACCTAAACGGTTCGCCGACAAATTAAATGATAATTCCGCCACTTCTTTAACCCCCTTACCGGATATCAACTTGGAAGGGTTCCGTAGAATAGATGTTGGGTTTGAAGAACTGAACAGGGTATTGGGCGGAGGGTTGGTTCCCTGCTCGGTGAACCTTCTCGGGGGTGAACCGGGGATAGGCAAATCAACTATATTACTCCAAATCGCGGGATATATATCTCAAACTGGTGGAAGGGTTATTTACATAACCGGGGAAGAATCCGCAATCCAAATTAAAAATAGAGCAGAACGGCTGAAGATCGATAGCCGCGAATTACTAATCGGAACCGAAACCGATATAAAGGAGATAATCCGCAAAATTGATAAAATCAACCCTACGATATCAATAATCGATTCGATACAAGCAGTTTACGATCAGGAAGTCGGAGGTTTCCCCGGGACTGTTGGTCAAATAAGAGAATCAACCGCCGCCTGTATCGATTATGCGAAGAAAACCGATACATCGTTTATCCTCGCCGGACATATAACTAAAGATGGCACAATCGCAGGACCGAAGTTGTTGGAGCATCTGGTCGATACGGTCTTATATTTCGAGGGAGATAAAGATTACCTTTATAGGATAATTCGCGGGGTGAAAAACCGTTTCGGTCCAGCCGGGGAAATCGGCGTTTTCGAGATGCGGTCAGGCGGATTGAGAGAAGTAAAAAATCCCTCAGCGATATTTTTAGGCGAATATCTGGAGCAAACGGGGTCCGTAATTACACCCATTATGGAAGGATCCCGTCCGTTTTTAATCGAGGTCCAAGCATTGGCTGCTCCTTCCGGATATTCCGTTTCACAAAGGGTGTCCGTCGGTTTCGATAGCAAGAAACTCTCTTTAATTACTGCGATCTGCGAGAAAAAAGGAGGGATTAGACTTTCGGGAATGGATATCTTCGTAAAAATACTTGGAGGGATAAAAGTTGACGAGGCTGCGGTCGATTTACCGATGGCACTTGCCCTGTACACAAGTATCAATGACCTTTCAATCCCGGCTCATACAGTTGTTTTTGGGGAATTAGGATTGGGCGGCGAACTGCGCGGAGTACCATCAGCGGAATACAGAATTGCTGAAGCATCGAGGATGAATTTTAAGAATATTATTTTGCCCTCTTCAAATGCGGCAAATTTGCCTCAATCCATAACGAAGGGGATAAATATAATCAAGGTTTCTCACATAAATCAGGCTTTCAATTCCCTGAATCGACAATGATATCCTGCCGCGATCTATCATATTATTATGAAGGCGAAAACGGTTTAGTACCCGCAATAAACCATTTAAGTCTCGATATCGTGCGGGGGGAATATGTAGCGATAATGGGACCCAACGGTTCCGGGAAATCAACTTTGGCGAAAATAATTGCCGGTTTGATTACGCCTCAAAAAGGAAGTTTCCTTTTTGATAATTACAATATAAACGACGAAAAGAACGCCCATAGAATTTTGGAAAATACCGCTATTGTGTTTCAAAACCCCGATAACCAAATCGTCTCGATGACCGTTGAAGCTGAGATCGCCTTCCCCTTGGAAAACCTCAATCTCCCTCAAAAGGACATTCGAAAAAGGGTCGATATTCTGCTTGAGGCTTTCGAATTGGAACATTTGGCAATCCGTCCTCCGCAATCGCTTTCGGGGGGCGAACGGCAAAGGGTCGCCATCTCTTCAGTTTTATCGGCAGGCAAGCAATGTTTAATTTTGGATGAACCAACTTCGCTTTTGGATCCCTCGGGCAGAGTCGAGATTATACATTTACTAAATGAGCTACATCAGGGAAAAACCGCAAACGGGGATTCCTTTGCTTATATCCCTCAACCCTTAACTACTATTCACATCACCCAATTTCCCGAAGAGGCTCTTTATGCCGAAAGGCTTATCATTTTAGATGAAGGTAAGGCGATTTATGACGGGGTTCCCGAGCAGATATTCAAGAGGATATTCGATGACGGCTACAAGGGCGTTTCGGTACCGAAGTTATTGAAAACAAGGTTCCTCGCAGAAAAAAACAAAACGGATAAAAATACGGGAATCTTCGCCAAACCACCCGTTGAGAATAACAGGGCGAATGAAAAATCAATTTATAAGTTAAACAACATAGATTATTCCTATCGACTCCCTTGGGGAGAACATATTCCCGCCTTGAGGGATGTCAATTGCGAAATAGGGAGGCAACGGATTACAGGGATAATCGGCAGCAACGGGTCAGGGAAAACAAGTTTGGCCAAAATCCTATCCTTCCTTTACCGACAGGAAAAGGGAAACTTAATGTTTGAGGGAAAAGAAATTCCCGTTTCACAATATAAGGATGAAAAACGGAAGGTTAGTTTATCGTTCCAGTTTCCCGAAAAACAATTTTTCTGCAATACGGTATTCGAGGAAATTGCCTTTGGATTAAAACTTCGGGGAATTTCCGAAAGTGAGATTGAAGATAGGGTAAAACGATCTCTTGATTTAGTCGGACTTGACTATGATAAATTTTACAAAAGGGATCCCTTTACCTTATCCGGCGGCGAAAAGCGAAAGGTCGGAATAGCGATTGCCTTATCGCTCGATGCGGAAGTCTTAATTTTTGACGAACCGACATCGGGGTTGGATGGAGAAAGCCAAAATTATTTGATAAACCTTATCTCAAAATTAAAAATGGAAGGAATAACTATCATCGTAATCTCACATAATATAGAATTTATCCTGTCAATATGTGATGATGTTTTAGTTCTAACCGACGGGACCGTCCGAGTTTTTACTTCAACCGCAAAAATATTATCGGAGACTTCCAACCTTAGTAATTACGGTTTACCCTTAACTCCCTATATCGAATTTGTAACGGAGGGGGCAAAAAAGTATCAAGTCAAACTAAATCACCTCCCCACCCCCGAAAAAGCATATATGCTTTTTTAATAATACCCCCATCAATAAAGGTAATCGGCCGCTTATCAGAAATGATATCTCAATCCGATTTGATTGACTCCGCCCCGCTGAAATGTCCCTTCTATTCTTTGATAATTTATTGAAAAACCTTTATAAACCGCTTTTAGGATTCCGATTTCCACATAATAATCATATTTCCCTTCCCACGCCAATCCCCAATTATAATCGGCGGTATACTCCACTTGAAAATCGGTCCCCAAATGGATGGAATCGATAAAAACCAACTGCAGAGTCCATCCCTTGTTATTAATATCATCATCCGTATTTCGAAAGAATGTAACATCATTGCTTATCCTATTGAACCCCAATAATTGAGCATATACCGGAACGGTCATAACGAATAATAGAACGACAGCAATAAATGAAGCTTTTTTCATAAAATCTCCCTCAATCGGTTTATTTGGTTTTTGCTGGATATAACATCCAAAAGGAAAACTTTCAAGCATTAATTTTAGCATTCCCTTTAATATTCCTCACAAACGGGTATTGTCTCAAAACATATCATTTCTTGACTTATAAAACAACGGAGTTTATTTTTGGCGTATGTCGGAAAGGGAAACGAATTACAGCGAGCTTAAAAGGTTTGCCCTCATTGAGAATAATACCAATCAAGTAATTGACTTAACCGATTGCAAAATCCGCGATAAGATATGAGCCACTTCAAAAAATACATTCCCGATTTTAGGACCTGGCGTCCCGGACGGATTTTAATCTTTTCCTATATCACGGCGATAATTATCGCCTCGCTGATCTTATATATACCCCTATTGTCATCAAGCGGTGACCTCTCGTATATCGACTCCTTATTTACCGCGACCTCCGCCCTTTGCGTTACCGGGTTGATAGTTGTTGATACCGGCAAGGCTTTCAATACGGGAGGACAAATATTTATTATGCTTTTATTGGAAGTTGGGGGATTGGGAATTATGACCTTATCGACCTTTTTTTTCTATCTATTGGGAAGGGGAATATCCAGTAAAACGCGAACCATCCTTTATAGCACCTACACCCCGACTCCACACGGGGAAGTGAGATCTTTACTAAAATCGATAATAAAATACGCCCTAACTATCGAAGCTATTGGGACGATTTTACTAACCATTAGTTGGGCTAGGGATTTCAATCCTATAAAGGCGTTTTATTTGGCGATGTTTCACTCGGTATCAGCTTTTACCAATTCAGGGTTTTCGCTGTTCACGGACAGCTTGATGGGATATAAAGACAATTATTTGACCAATTTCGCCTTTTACTCCCTAATTTTTCTCGGGGGTTTAGGTTTTTTAACCCTCTTGAACCTTTCCCATAGAGGAAAATCGGGCCGAAAACCTAAAATCCTGCTTAACACAAGATTAGTATTGATAGTCAGTGGCGTACTGATAATCGGAGGCGCTATTGCTTTTGCCCTCTTGGAATACGGTAATACCCTTTCCGGATTAAATCTCAAAGACATTGCGCTAATTTCCCTATTCCAGTCGATAACCACCAGAACAGCCGGGTTCAACAGCGTACAGATATCTCAACTTACCAACGCTACCTTATTAATCTTTATCTTCCTGATGTTTATAGGAGCATCCCCTGGAAGTTGTGGCGGAGGAATCAAAACTACGACATTAGGCGTATTGGCTGCCCTTATATTTAATAGATTACGCGGGGGTGAGAGGGTGAATCTTATGGGAAGAACTCTCCCATCTCAGGTGGTTATCCGGGCGGTATCAATATTGGTTGTCGGGGTAATAGTAATCTTTACATTTACTTTCCTTTTGATGATTACACAATTACCGGAAGTATCATACGGCCAAAGTAAAGGGTTGTTCTTGGAATATTTATTTGAAGCGGTCAGCGCCTTTGGAACGGTAGGATTATCGATGGGTATTACGGGGAATCTCAACACGATTGGAAAGCTTTTAATAATAATGTTAATGATAATCGGACGAATCGGCCCATTGTCAATGGCTTACGCAATCGCAAAAACTCAAACGAAATACCAATTGGAATATGCAGAAGAAGAAGTAATGATAGGATAATAAATTATGGCTAAGGGAAATTTTTGTGTAATCGGTTTGGGGAACTTCGGAGCTCATTGTGCCCGTTCCTTATTCGAACGGGGAAATGATGTAATAGCTGTTGACCGTAGCAGAGAGAAGGTAAATAATATACGCGATTTCTGCTCACAGGCGATTGTAGCCGATGCAACCAAAAAGGAGATGTTGGAGCCTCTCGCATTAGAAGAGATGGACGCAGTGATTATATCCGTAGGCGAGAATATCTCCACAAGCATTTTAATCACTCTATTCCTTGCCGAGATGGGGGTGAAAAATATCGTCGTCAAAGCACTAAGCGAAGATCACAGCAGGATATTGGAAAAGGTCGGAGCAAATAGAATCGTCTTTCCGGAAAAAGATACTGCCATCAAAACCGCCCAAATTCTCTCCGATCCCAATCTCGCCGATTTTGTCCCCCTCTCGGGAGATTATATGATTGCGGAAATACCCCTGCCTTCCAAACTGTCAGGTAAAACAATAGCCGAATCGCAGCTGCGAAATAAATATAATATACAGATAATTGCTATCAAGAGCACAAAGGCTATCAAACCCAAACTCGCTCCTACGGGAGATTTGCTCCTAAAGGAAGATGATATATTGATTGTCTTGGGATTAAAGGAAGATATTGACAGATTTAAGGATTTATAGCAAGCATCTCATATACTAAATTCAACGGCTTTTAAGGGAATTTATCAAATCCGTCAATAATTGCAGCGCTTCAAGAGGTGTGATAACGGATGGGTCGGCATTTTTAATTCTTTGCAGCAAATCATCCTGTTCCACGCCAAAAAGATTCAATTGTGAAGCGTATTTTTTCATCCATTTCGGGGTTTTCTCCCCTCTCGGTTTTGCGTTGAACATATCCCCCCGCTCGAGGTGTTGAAGAATTTCCTTCGCCCTTTCTATAACTTCGCTCGGCACTCCCGCTAATTTGGCTACCTGAATACCATAGGAATCATCGCATCCTCCCGGTATTATACGATGCAAGAATATTATTTGCTCTTCCCATTCCCGAACCGCAACCTGAAAATTGCGGATACCGGGCATCCGATTAGCTAAATCCGTTAATTCGTGATAATGGGTTGCAAAGAGGGTTTTACATCTCAAGTTTGGTTTCTCGTGGATATATTCCGAAACCGCCCAGGCGATGGAAAGTCCATCATAAGTCGATGTTCCCCTGCCAACCTCATCAAGCAACACGAGCGATCTATTCGTGGCGTTATTCAAAATATTCGCCACCTCATTCATTTCAACCAAAAATGTCGATTTACCCTCGGGCAAAAGGTCTGAGGCACCAACGCGGGTGAAAACCCTGTCCACAACCCCTATCTTCGCTTCGGCAGCCGGCACGAAACACCCTATCTGAGCTAAGATAACAATATGCCCTATCTGGCGAAGATATGTTGATTTACCAGCCATATTGGGACCGGTTATAATATGAATTATCCCATCATCACCACCTATGCTTAAGTCGTTGGCGATAAATCTCCTCCCTGCCAACGCCTGCTCTATTATCGGATGCCTTCCATCCTTAATGTGTACAAACTCGGAGTTGTTCACCTCAGGCATAATATAATTGTTTTTACGAGCCAACTCGGCAAATGAGCGTAGGACATCCAAACGGGAGATTACCTCCGATGCTTTCTTCAAAACCCCGATATAAGCTGAAACGGAAACAATTAGTTTTTCGAACAACTCTTTTTCTAAAACATTGATTTTTTCTTCGGCGTTTAAGACTTCGGCCTCTCTCTCTTTAAGCTCCTCGGTAATAAACCTCTCTCCACCGACCAAAGTCTGTTTACGAATATAATTATCCGGTACCTTTTCCAAATGAGAACTGCTTACTTCGATATAATATCCGAATACCTTATTAAACCCCACTTTCAGGTTGGGAATGTTGGTTCGTTCCCTTTCGGAGTTTTGCAGTCCCGCAATCCATTTTTTCGATTCGCTTATCGAATCTTTAAGGTCATCAAGCTCCTTTGAATACCCCAAACGGAAGATACCCCCATTATTATAAACCGCCGGGAGATTATCGCCCAAAGCCCTATCAAGCATTTCGGCTAAATCATCCAGATTCGGCACTTCCTTTATGATATCCGCAAGCGTTTTATTTTCCGGTTTCAACGATCTAATAATTCCGATTTTTTCTATGCCGACCAGCAAGGAGCCTAAATCCCGAGGGCCAACCCGATTGGAACCGATTTTGGCGATAAGCCGCTCCATATCCGGCATACCCTTAAGGTTGTCCATTAATTGATTTGATAATCTGCTATCCTGAAGAAAATAAGCCGAAACCGACTGTCTTTCCTTAATTCGTTCGATATCCGTCAATGGCTTTGAAATCCATCGCGCCAGCAACCTTGCCCCCATAGGAGTCGATGTATAATTTATGGTTTTTAGCAGGCTCTTCCCCTTACCCGCAATCGATGGTTGAAGAAGTTCAAGGTTTCTGATCGTCGCCGAATCGAGCAACATTTCACCGGGTTTCCTAAGGGGGGCTGGAGGATTCAGATGTTTCATCCGCCTCTTTTTTGTCTCCCTCAAATAGGACAACATCACCCCGGCGGCAATAACCGCCTCCCTATATTCACCTAAACCAAAACCATCGATACCTTGAACCGAATAGTAATCCTCCAAAACTTTATGCGCATAATTCAGATTAAACCTATGAGGCTCCAAAATTGTTGTGCTAACCCTATTTAAAGCTAAATTTCCCATCAAATCCTTATCATTCGCAAATTCCGAATTGATTATTATTTCCACCGGCGAAAGTAATTTAACCCTTTCGGCTATTTGCTCTTTTTCTTCTTCCTCCACAAAGAAATTGCCGGAAACAAATTCCACCGCCGCTAATCCCCACCTATGCCCCCCATTGTGTAAAGCTACCAAATATCCTCCGGTGGTTGATTCCTCTGCGGTAATTGCTGTCCCGGGTGTAATTATCTCCACGACCGCCCGCTTTACCAAACCCTTCGCTAATTTAGCATCTTCGACCTGATCGCATATAACAACCTTCTTCCCCGCCTTAAGTAAAATATTTATGTATTTTTCCGCAGCATGATATGGGACACCGGCCAAAGGTATTTTTTCCACATCTTTACCATGCGACCTCGTTGTCAGAGCGATATTCAGGATTTTTGCGGCTTCAATAGCATCTTCACCGAACATTTCATAAAAATCCCCCATCCTAAAAAATAATATTTTATCGGGATAACTACTCTTAATCCGATGATATTGCTCCATCACCGGTGTCAATTTCTTAACCAGCTCTGCCTCCGATAATTCATTTCAATATAATGAGAAAACTATCCTGCTCTTCGGCTTCTAATTTCTCCCTAACCGCTTGAGCTTTTTTACGGGTCGAATAGGGACCTACCATCACTTTATAATAGCGCTGTTTATTGATTGTCTGCTTTTCTACTTCCACATTCGACCATTTCCGTTTTAGCCGCTTCTCCATTTTCTCAGCGTTCTTTATGGACGAGAAAGCCCCGACTTGAACATAATAATTGGCCCCGACCAACCTTTCCGCCCTAATATCGATATCCTTAATGGCGATATCCTTATTTTCTATTGCTTCGGAATAGAGATCGCTCTCCGGCTTATAACAAAAATCCTTTGAATATGACGATTTTTCATATTGGAAACGATAATGCGCAGCCGAGGTTTTATCTCCGCTATTTCCCTCGCAGACAGCTAACATCATCAGCGCTTGGGGATAAGCGGGGTGCGATTTATAATCGAGAAGCCTCTTGAAACTTCTTATCGCTTTAGTATATTCGCCTTTTCTATAATAACAACATCCCAATCCCATATATGACCACCCATTAAATATCGAATTAGGATTATTGCTTATCACCTTTGTGAAGGCTGAAATAGCTTCATCAATTTTGGAGTTGCTTAAATAGGACATCCCCAAAAGCCAGCCGGCTTCCGCTCTTTTGGTCGATTTCGGGTAATCTTTAGCGAAATCCTTCAGCTGATTGGCGGCTGTAATATAAAAACCTCTGGTGAAATAATAATTCGCTAACCTTATTACAGCCAATTCCTTATCCGCAAAACTGTTCTGTTCATACATAGATTCCTTAAGATAGTTCGCTGATAATCCACCATCTGTTTCCACCACTCCATTATAATATAATCGGGAACCCCTATCAATTTTGGAATCGGATGCCCTTTTGAGCAATTCCCGCACCTCATCGACCTCACCATTCATCAGTTTCTTCCCCAATAGCGATGAACAATAAACATAATCGCCGATTACAAAAACCATCAATAGCCCCCCAAGAAGACACAAACATAACTTATAAATCAGTTTCATCGTTGTCGATTTTAAATATTAAACGAACCGACTTTGCCGCATTCCGGGCAAATTATTTCAGGCTCGGTGGAGATAAAACCACACTCGGAACAGCTGAAAACACCTATTTTCTTCTCGGAAGAAGAGCATAATCCCTTCGCAACCTGTATTATCCCTCCCACATCATTGTTCTGTTGCAAAAGATCAAAAAGCTCGACTGCGGCTTCACAGTCCTCAGAATTTATCCTAAGCACTCTCCTTAAGTTTTTTACCGCTTCCGAAGCTTTTCCCATTTTTACTTGAATTTTCGCTAACGCCTTAAGCGCTCGGATATTTTGGGGATCTTTGTCGGCAATACTTAAATATATCTCGGCTATCGCTCCGAATTTACCCAACTCAAATAATGCACCCTCGAGCCTGCTGAAACATATATGACTCTTCTGCGGAATTTTCTCACAAAGCCTACGCCACCATTCAACGGCATCATCCAATCTTTTATCGGCTACATAGGCGTCCCCTATCAACAAATAAGCCAAAGAGCATTCCTCGTCCAAATTCAAGGCATCCTTATAGGAAAGACGCGCCTTATGAAAATCACCCCTCTCCACAAACGATTTCCCTTCCAACAACTTATAGATCGATAAAAAACGCCCATCAAACTTTTTGCCGTTTAATTTTGTAAGCTTCTCCGCAGTAGGAATCGCATTGACCCAATCACCTGTTTGCGTATAAACCTCAAGCAATCTCTGTAATAAATCTATATCTTTACTATAATCGCTTATCAGTTCCCTTAAGATCTTGCCCGCTTCTTGGAATTCTTTGGAAGCGGTCAAATCCTCCACCATTGCAAAGCGTATCTCTTTTGATTGCTCCTTGGAGAGATTCTTGCGCAAGGAAAGTTCCCAATGTATCTGATAAGCCCTATCGAGCGACCCTCTCTCCCTCAATAAATTGCCCAACCTTAAATAAGCATCTATATTATTCGTATCTTCGGCTACGCATTTTCTGTAGTATTGAAATGCATCCTCCGTACGACCTTCGAGTTCCGCCTTCAATCCATAAATATAATTATCCTGCGGAAGGATTGAATCTGAGGATTTGTCTTTCCTTTTCAGCAACAGAAATCCAAAAACTATTAAAACGGCAACCGCTATAAGGACTATTACTAAGGTCTGGTTCATTTCCGAAACCCATCTAAAAGAAATCTCTATTATTCCCCAAGGAGGGAAACATCAACCTGTGGAATATAAATATTTTATGTTGTATTAAATGTCAAGCACTAAAACCGTATTTACCCCACAACGTTTATCTTGCAGGAAAGAATAAAGGCCGCCTAAGCGGCCTTTCCTCCTCATAATTAGGACTTAAATCCTAATAGTTCCAACCTATATTCCATTATGCAAAATAATTATAAGACACCCCCCTGACAGAATCCGTCAGTAGAAATTGAGTTTTTTGGATTATTTACATTTTTTTATCATTTGATGTCTAAAAGGACCTGTTGAGATATGGCTAACCGGCACTTCAAGGGTGTTTTCTATGATATCGATATACTCTTTGGCGTTTTGCGGTAAATCCTCAAATTCCAAGAGGGAAGATGTCTCACTTTCCCATCCCGAAACTTCGATATAATGAGGTTTGCATTCTTCAATAATGTTGATATTGTTGGGGAATTCCCTAATAAGCTTTCCTTTATACCGATATCCATCGCATATCAATATCCGCTCGATCCCATCAAGCACATCGATTTTGGTCATAGCGATAGAATTAACGCCGTTTATCTTCAAAGCATATTTTAACGCAACAAAATCCAACCAACCGCAACGGCGAGGCCTTCCGGTCGTAGCCCCAAACTCCCTACCCCTTTTTCGTAGAATATCGCCCATTTCATCATTTAATTCAGTCGGAAAAGGACCCTCACCGACACGAGTAGTATAAGCTTTTACTATTCCGATGGTTTCATCGGGGATAAAGGGAGCCAATCCACAATTAACCGGGATACCGCCGGAGACGGTATTGGATGATGTCGTATAGGGATATGTTCCATAATCGACATCAAGCATCATTCCCTGTGCTCCTTCAAATAATACTGAATCACCCGAAACCAAAGCGTTTTGGAGTATTTTCGAGGTATCTTTAATAAAATCCATCATCCCTTCTTTGAACCTATTAATCCAATCAAAGTTATACTTCAAACCGAATTCCTCGACTTGATTCAAATCGGGCGATAAACTCCGTTTCAGCTTTAGATTATCATCCAATTTCGCCTTTAATAATTCCTCATCGAACAAATCATAAGCCCTTATGCCGCAGCGTGCTACTCGGTCGGTGTAGGCAGGCCCTATGCCCCTTCCGGTGGTGCCTATCGCCTTCCCCTTTCTCAATTTTTCCAAATATTTATCGTAATACTTATGATAAGGAAATACAAGGTGAGCCTTCCCTGAAATAAACAGCCTTCCCTTAACGGATACTCCCATATCCCTCAAAAAAATAATTTCTTTAATCAATTGTTCCGGATCGATAACAATACCGTCGGCAATAACGCATTTTTTCTCCGCCCTTAAAATACCCGAGGGCAGAAGGTGCAAAACAAAATCCCCGCTTTCGGTGATAACAGTATGCCCCGCATTGGCACCGCCTTGAAAACGGACCACCACATCGGCATCTTCCGAGAAATAGTCCACTACCTTCCCTTTTCCTTCATCTCCCCATTGACATCCAACAATAACTCGAACCGGCATAACTATATCCTCAAATTCCTCAGAATAGGATCCTTTTACCAAGCATAACTTACATAAAGCCTTTCGATAAAAACAAGCAATGCGACTTTCAAAAAATTTCTATTGTTAATTATAATCTTTCGGAATATAATATAAAACAAATATGTTAAAACTTTTGGACCACATTCGAAAATAATCCATTTATAAAATTAGGCGTTTTTTATGCAAGCATGGCAAATTTGGATAATCCTAGGGATAATACTTTCAATTATGGAAGTTTTCACCCCCGGATTTCTAATCATTAATTTCGGGTTGGGTGCGATTATCACGGGAATTATATCGCTATTGGGAATAGGGCTAAAAGCCCAGCTCGCGGTTTTCTCGATAATCTCATTGACCTTCTTCATACTTTCCAGAAAAATCGCATCGAAAATTCTCTCGAAGGATAAACCCGAGGCACGCACCAATGTGGAGGCCTTAAAGGGCAAATTCGCATTGGTAACGGAGAAAATCGAAGGGAATTTATCCCCCGGAATGATCAAGGTAGGCGGCGAGGAATGGTCCGCCATTGGCGAAGTTGACGGCGAAATCGAAGTAGGCGAGAAAGTATCGATAGTCGGTATCGAAGGAAACAAACTAATCGTTAAAAAGGCGGTGTAAGATGCAAGCGGTTTTATTGATAGTTCTTCTTATCGCTATATTTGTGATAGTGGTAATTGCAAAAGGGCTGGTAATAGTCCAGCAGGCACAAGTGGTGGTTATTGAAAGGTTGGGGAAATTCGACCGAATACTACATTCGGGAATCAATATAATTTGGCCCTTTTTGGAGAAACCTCGTCCCGTTGTTTGGCGCTATACCCTTGTGGATGTCGATGGAAAAAAGAAGATTTGGGAGAAGTTGGAAAATAGAATCGATCTACGCGAAACAGTTTATGACTTCCCGCGCCAATCGGTTATCACCCGTGACAATGTCACAATAGAAATAGACGCCCTTCTTTATTTTCAGGTTACAGACCCCAAAAAGGCGGTTTACGAAATAAACAATCTTCCCAATGCCATTGAAAAACTTACTCAAACTACACTTCGTAATGTAGTCGGCGAATTGGACCTCGATGAAACCTTAGTCAGCAGAGATACGATAAATTCAAAACTGAAGATGATTCTCGATGAGGCTACCGATAAATGGGGAGTTAAGGTCAACCGCGTAGAACTTCAGGATATCTCTCCGCCGCAGGACATCCGCGCCGCAATGGAAAAGCAGATGCGAGCCGAAAGGGATAAAAGGGCGGTTATACTGGAGGCGGAAGGAAATAAAAAATCAAAGGTGCTCAATGCCGAGGGCGAGAGGGATGCGCGGATAGCGGAAGCCGAAGGTATAAGACAGTCCCAAATCCTTAAAGCGGAAGGACAGGCTCAAGCACGGATAAATGTTGCCCAAGCCGAGGCGGAGGCGATAAAGTTAATTATCGAAGCGGTAAAGGAAAAAGGTGACCCGGTTAATTACTTGGTGGCGGTTCGCTATCTCGAAACCCTTAAAACTATGTCCAGCGGCCAGAATGAGAAAACTATCTTCCTGCCCTATGAGGCAACAGGAATATTATCCTCATTGGGGGGAATTAAGGAAATGTTGAAATCGATTAATAAATAGCATCATAAATCAACTTTGATTTCTATCAAAATTATGAAGAACGAATGCGGGGATCCGAATCCCCGCTTTTTTTACCGCTCATTTATTTCGAATTATTTGAGCAAATTAATTTTTACGGTGGAGATGTAAAAACCAGCCGATAATCGGCAAAGATAAATCCCTGAGGAGCAACCACCGGCATCCCATTTTATGGTATGCCTTCCTTTTTCCATCCTCCCGCTAAATAAAACTCCCACCTTCTCCCCAAACAGATTATAAACCTCTAAACGAACCCACTCATTGTTGGGAATATCAAAGGAGATATTAGCCTCATCGTTAAACGGATTTGGATAAGCGGTAAGGTTCAGCTCTATCTTTTTGGGAATTGTTTCGTTGTTATCCACGGAACTCATATCAGAGTTATAAAACGCCGCTACATTGGGACCATCCCCCACTAAATATGTCCCCGCTATCTGACGATTGGAATCAATTCTGTTCACCGTTCCATCCGAAAAATTACAACAATACCCATTTCCATTATCATCGGCAGCAACCCCCATCGTACCCAGTCCGGTCTGAATAGGATTATCGGAGCCGTTCAATACTTCCCCAGTCATTCCATTATAACAATAGACCTCACCGTTATCGACCCACCCCCCTGCCCCCAATAGGACATAATTATCGGCGGTTACCACTGCGGATGCGGGGGACCCACCGATGACGATACTATCTACAATTGAAACCGAATTAGGATCAACAATATAAACCACCCCGAAACTGCTAATATAGTCACCCGTGCAAACTATATGCAGATTTCCATCGGGACCTATAATCATCTTCTGGGGATTCGTCCCAACTTTTAATGAATCCCAATCGCCTAAATTTGGCAGATCCGAATAATAAAGGACGCCGTCTCCGAAAGTATAGTTATCAGGGTTATAATTAATGTCCGTTGTAAAAACTTTACCCTGCGCCACCAATATGCCCTCTAATGTGTTCCCAACTTGAATCTGCTTAGTTATATTTCCGGTCGCCGATTCGACCTCATAAACCTTTCCATTCAAGTAATTGGAGACATAAATATAATCGCCATAGAATGACATCTCCCAAGGATTACCATTAGTATGAAATTCAATCCTGCCCACTTCGGCATCATCCGTTAAATCTATTATTTGAATATCATCCCCAACAGAATTGAGGACATAAGCGCTGTCACCGCGCACCTTGATATCGTTCGGAACCAAATCGAGGGTGAGGATATGATTCCACACTGTAGAATTGTCGATATCGATCTTGCTCAATGTTTGCGCCATAGAGTTAATTACATAAAGATAATTATCGGCATTCGCTTTCCCAAAAATCAGGATTGACACCATAATCAACAAAAACACAACCTTTTTCATAAAATATCCTCCTAAAATGAAATGCTTACTCCGCACCTATAATTTCTCCCGGGCGATGGATACCTTTCAATGATTTCGTACCGTTCATCGCCAAGATTATTAATCCGAATATGTAATGCCGTTTTTATATGTTTTATTTTAAATTTAAACTTTACCCCTGCATCGGTGGTTTGGTAGGGATCCAGCCACAAAGTATTTTCCATTCGGATAAATCTCTTGCCTACCCATTGATGGGAGATTTCGGCTCTAACGATTTTATTCCCAAACTCGATATCAAGGGATGCGGAATGTAAGGGCCTGAATAAAAGATACTTGTCCTTATACAATCGAAAATCACTTTTATTTAAGGGGCGATACCGATTTGCCAAAAATTTGAAAGATAAGGGGGAATCACTCGAACCAACATCAAGGGATAAACTATTTGTTTTAAGCAGGGAGCTTCGGAGGTTTACAGGGCGATATTTTCCATCAAACCTCTGATTCCAAACAATAATATCCCTTATTTCATTTATCGTATAGTTATAACCGATCGACGATGGTAGTTTCACGGGAAATACAAGGTTTACCCTAAATCCAAATACTTTTCCCCTCTCAGGCCTTAAATCGGGGTTTCCCAGCGCAAATATATTTTCTTTGAAGAACAGGGAATAATAATCGGGCAACCTAAATGATGTCCCCCCAAATACGCCGCTCGATAAGGTTATTGCCTTTCGGGCGGTCATATCAACACTCCAATCATAAGTCCAAAAACTTTTATATCCTGAAATCAAATCCGCCCCTCCACCAAGATTGATTTCCAGCGATAAGGGAATTAAACTGTTCTTGAAGGGTATCTTATATTGAGATGATGAATTTACCTTAAGGTGGCGGCGTGATTTCAAAGGGATCGCATTATATCCCCCCATATAATCTTCCGTGCGGAAGTCCTCATAGATATAATCCAAATCAAATTTCACCATAAGTTTGTTTAGCTTACTGTCAAGGTTCAACCAAGAGGAACATCGGGTTTGAGCCGTCTCCAAATCGTATTTATAAAATCCCCCAATAGATTTATAATTATCCCTTTGCAACAATCCATTGACGCCCAATTTCAGCGAATTATTATTCGAGTGTACAATCCCGTATTTGAGGTTTGCCGATAATTTTCGGGTTTTAATCTGTGCAGTACTGTCTATCTGCAACAATGGACCCGGACTTCCCTTTTTTGAATGGTAATATTGAAACGAGAATGTCGGTGATGAGATGGATGGAAAAACTATCCTGCCAAATAAATTCTGGGATTTCACATAATTATTAATCCTCCTTTGGGAGTTACCAAATTTATCCGTGTATCCAAAATCTCCGTTGGTGCGAAAAGATTCGGAATAAAAATTCAAACGAACCCTTTTCCCGCCGACTCCAATTTTACTTTTGAGTTTTTTGGCTCCAAAGCTACCATAGGACCCATCAATGGAAATATTGCCATCGCCATCATCACCCTTCGGCAGCCGTGAAGTTATAACCAATGTCCCACCGATAGCCCCCGTCCCGGAGTAAAGCTCGACCTTACTTATGGCGCCGACAGGTATTTCGCTCAGATCAACCGCCGTCCCGGAACCGCCGTTTAGGACCATACCATCGAAAACCACCATAACCCTCGATGGATCACATCCGTTTATCGAAACTGTTTCGGCATTGGATTGTCCTCCCTTACGGATATATGCTCCGGGAAGCTTGCGGACAATATCGCCCAAACCATCAGCCGTAGTGGATTCTTCATCCGAGAGTGCTATTTCACCTATTAATGTTCCCCGCAAGTTCCGCCGGGGATATTTGGCGGAAAGGACAACTACATCGGGAAAGAGATAAACGCGGGGTTTTATCCGCACGGTTATTTCCTTGTCCGGACCATCTCCTATAATGATACTATGGGAATATTCATAGTATCCTTCAGCCTCTACAATTAATGTATATACTCCCGATGGGATCCCCCTTATGATAAATCCACCGTTTTTATCGGTGATGGATATCCCTTCATATTCGATTAAATCGGCTTGGGCACCGACTACGGGTAAACCTGATTCGGCATCCAATATCACCCCCCTGATATTATGTGAATTCAAGGCATAACATCGATTTCCCCCCGGGTTCAATAGAAGGATAGCAATCGCAAGGGATACAAAAATAGCACCCGGGCGGTGGTGCGTTCTTTTATTAAAAAACACTTCCATCCCTCCCTCGAAGGCGAAGTTTCAGTTATTGTAATTCGGCAGGTCTCCTGACTTGCGGGGCTATATTAAGCCATCCCTTCCCGGGCTTCTCCCAGTGGCAATGACGGTTTTTAACCCGCTTACAGTAGCGGGGCTGTGGCGGCTTTCCACCGCCTTCCCTTTTTAGCCCTTACGGGCACCGAATCGTTTTTCATTTCAAATCAAATTAATACTAAGATAAATATTCCAAATTGTCAAATATTTTAATAACTATTTTTCAAAGGGCCAAGTTGGCAATTCTTTTCGTCCGGGTCTGTCCCGCCTGAATTTCAACGAATAGCCGGCTTGAATAAGTTTTTGGATTTCACGGGTCCCTTCGTAAATAGAGGAGCCTTTCGCATTGCGGTAATACCTCTCCACGGGATATTCATCCGAAAAACCATAGGCTCCATGAACCTGAACAGCATCCGATGCCGCCGCTTCGGCTTGCTCGCAGGCTATCCATTTGGCGAGCGAAGTGGCACGCGTATTGGCTATGCCTTTATTTTTCATCCAACCCGCCTTGAGATAAAGATTACGGGAAATCTCATAACCGGCATACATCTTGGCAATCATTTCCTGCACCAATTGATGGTGACTTATCGGAACATTGAAAGTCTTCCTCGTATTTGCATATTCTACGGAAGCATCATAGCACGCCCTAATTAATCCCGTAGCCCCAGAGGCAACCGTATATCTCCCTTGATCGAGACAAAACATCGCTACCTTAAATCCATTACCAATTCCACCTAAAACATTCTCTTCCGGAACGAAAGTATCATCTAAGGAAATAAAACCGGTTTTACCGGCACGAACCCCCAGCTTACCTTTAATATCCCCTGTGGAGACTCCACCAAAATTCCGCTCCACCAAAAAACCGGTTATTCCCGAATGGTCTCTTTTATGTTTTTTGTCCCTATCCGTCCAAGCGAAAATTAAGAATAAATCCGCCGCATCCGAAAGGGAAATCCACATCTTTTCACCGTTAAGGATAAATCCTCCATCGACTTTGTCCGCATTAGTCTGTATTCCCACAACATCCGAGCCGGCATTAGGTTCGGTCAATCCAAACGCCCCTATCATCCCGCCGGAAGTAAGAAGGGGGAGATATTTGGATTTTTGTCCCTCGGTCCCCCAAGTAAAAATCGGAAGTCCGGCAAGTCCTATATGCACCGATAAAACAACCCGAGCTGAAGTATCAATATATTCCAACTCCTCGCAAGCCAATCCCAAGCTTATATAATCAACTCCACCTCCGCCGTATTCCTCCGGGAAACACAGCCCCAAAAGCCCAATTTCAGCCATATCATCCAAAATGGATCTATCGAAACGGGCTTCACGATCGGCTTCGGCAATAATAGGTTTTATTTTCCTTTCGGCGAATTGCCGTGCAAGATCGATCACTTCATTATGCATATCAGATAATTGAAAATCCACATCTCCTCCATAGTATCTCATATCAACAAAATATAAATTATTAATATTAAAGCCTTAAATCAAACAAAGCAAATAATTTGATTATATAGCCTGTTGACGAAGCGTGGTATATAATTTATATTGTGTTGAAAATAATTAGGGATCAACTATGCCGAAACTTCAAATTATTGGATGCTCTTCGGGAATGCCCGAACCAGATATCGCCACATCGAGCTATTTACTTAAATTCAAGGGAAAATTATACCTTCTCGACTGCGGTGAGGGGACATCTTCGGCAATGCTCCGAC
>JALSTH010000019.1 GCA_026983835.1 Candidatus Zixiibacteriota bacterium
CCATAGCCGTTTAAGTAGCTTAGAGCCATTTGGACGGCGGCATAAGCATCGACCATACCCCAGCCGTATGAGTTGTCCTCACCCGGATCGCCCAGATCGTGAGCGGTATCATAAATAATCTGCTTGACCATCTGCACACTTAAATTCGGATTCGCCTGCCTGATCAACGCCACAACACCATTCACATGAGGAGACGCCATCGAAGTCCCACTCATATATACATACCCACCTCCGGGATAACTGGAACGAACATCAACTCCCGGCGCCGCAATATCTGGCTTGATAGCCGCACTGCCGTCCGGGGTGCAGTAAGTCGGACCACGGGAAGAAAACGATGCTATCGGCCAGCTCGGATCGTTCGCATCAACCGCCGCCACCGCACAGGTGCGGTAATCATCCGTCGCCCTGTCCGCAGGACGACGCAAACCACTCGTACCCTCATTACCCGCCGAAAACAATATCACCGTCCCCGCAGCCTCACAAGCATCCAAATAACTCCAAAACAAAGTGTCGCACGGAGGATAACCATGAGCAGTCATCAATCCCCATGAATTGGAGCAAACCGCCGGCACATCCCAGTTCGTCGACGGATCACCATCAGGGTCCACCATCCACTGAAAAGATAAAATCGCATTCGCAACAGTCGTCGGAATACCACCCCCTCTATCTATTGGCGCCGCCGCCATCCAATACGCCCCCGGCGCCACCCCCACCGTATCGCCCGTATTCGGATCCGCACCGGTCACCGTCCCCATCGTATGCGTACCGTGACCACCATCATCATACGGAAAATCGTTCTGCCCCAAATAGGGATCATACCACGCCCACTCAGGATGCCCCTGATAGCGCGGATCCGCCACCCCCGCCCATCTAGCCGCCAACGCAGGATGCGAACCGTCAACCCCCGTATCTATATTAGCCACCAACACTCCCTCTCCATGAAATCCCATCGCCCATACCTCCGGAGCATTCACCGCCTGAACTCCCGTCTCCACAGACTTGCCTCCCGTCGGCTTCGCAGGATGCTCATCCACCGGAGCAATAAGCTCTATACCGTAGTTGTAATACACCTTCGCCACATCCGACCGCCTCGCTATCTCCTCGATAACATCCTTCGGCGCATCAACCCGTATGCAGTTGCTTATCCAAAACTTCTGATAGAAATCAACCTTCCCCTCTGATTTGAGCATATCCAAAAAACTCAACATCTCCCCCTGCGTCGATTCCGCCTCAGCCTGCAACGAACGAACCACCGTCTCATGACGCTCTCGAAGCGTCGCCTCCGATGCGTCCATACGCTCCGTTATCGCCGTCAAATCCACCTGATCCTTCATATACACCAACACCGACACCACATCTCCCGAAGTTCGCCCCGATAACACCCCCTCCAAATCACCGTCTATCTCCCCAGCCACCGCTGTAAGAGAAACTCCCGCTATAATCATTGCGAGAGCCAACAGAAGCGCTAATTTTTTCATAGCTTCTCCTTTTGTTTGAATTTTACGCGGGAGGAGAAATATAAAACCTCCCAACTATACTTATTAATCTATGTAAAATGATATAATTTTCAGTTAAACTAATCATTATACGGAAATTCACACTTATTTAGAAGAAATAAAAGATACTTTAATTAATATAAGGATTTTCCAAGTAAAGTCAATTAAAATCCACGAAAGTTTACCAAAAAAGTCCACAATACTCCAACTTTTTCTAATGTGCGGATTATCAACGAGATAGATATAATTTGGCTCATTTATTTTTAATAAATTGCCCCCTTAATCAATGGGGACAGTGAAATTTTTCAATTAAGGAGGTCTCAAATGAGGTTAAATAACTTAATAAAGGAATCGTAGGCGGAATTTTCGGAACTATCGTGATGACTTTGGTAGGACTGTACATCGCCCCTATAATGGGAATGCAGCCGCAAAGACAAGCTTTGATATTATAAATTTCGTTAAGTTCATTTATTCTTTGTTAATTATGCTATTCATATTTAATAATATTATTGAATTAACAAACAATAGCAATCTTAAAATGAATTTAATTATGGCGCGATAATTATCCCGCCGCCGCAAAGACGGTCCCCATTATAAAAAACAGCCGATTGACCGGGCGTTATCGCTCTCTGTGGTAAATCGAAGACCACCCCGACCAAACCTTTATCCAAAATACGACATTTCGCCATAGAAGGTTTATGCCGATATCGTATCTTGACTTCAAAGGCAATATCCTCCCCCGTTGGCGGCTCATCAATTAACCAATTAATCCCCTCCACTAAACAACTCTTTGAAAGAAGGCTTTTGTTTTCAGCCACAATAAGAACATTCCGCTTTTTATCCATCCCCTTGACATAAAGTGGCTTGGGATGGCTTATCCCCAACCCCTTTCGCTGTCCTATCGTATAGAAGGGCAACCCTTTATGCTCTCCCATCAGTTCCGCTTTTTCCGATAGTATCGCCCCTTTCCTTATATCCTCACCGCGCCGAAAAGCCTGTTCTCGAAGGTAGCTCTCAAGGTCATTATCCGGGATAAAGCATATTTCCTGACTTTCACCCTTGTCGAAAAAACTTACTCCTTCTTCTTCCAACAGCCGCCTTGTTTCGGTTTTGGAAAGCTCCCCCAACGGGAATAAAGTTCTCGCTAAAAGCTCCCGTTTTATTCCCCAAAGGGCGTAGGATTGATCTTTTGAGGTATGTTTCGCCTTGAGAAGGACAAATTCCTTTCCGCCATTTAATGCTGTTATGCGGGCATAATGTCCGGTAGCGATAAAATTAATCCCCATTTTATCGGCAAATTCAATTAAAGCTCCCCATTTCAAATAGGTATTGCATTTTATACAGGGATTCGGGGTTCTGCCTGCGAGGTACTCGTCCACAAAATTGTTTATCACTTTAGCCTTAAATTCCGAAGATAAATCAAGTGTATAATGGGGAATGCCGATTTTAGAACAGACATACCGGGCATCGTAAATCGATTCGGTCGAGCAACAACCCTTCGGGACATAATTCCCATTATCCCTATCGGGTTCAAACAGTTTCATCGTAACGCCGATCGGTTCAAAGCCGTTTTTTTTCAAAATTATCGCCGCGGCGGAGCTATCCACCCCGCCGGACATAGCCACTAATACTCTTTCTCTCTTACCGTTCATTTCATTAAAAGAGCCGGAGAAATCCCCGGCTCGCATAATATGCAACTCCGATAGTTTATTCTAATCGTTATGTGCTACCGGTGACATTTTCCTCAAACGCTCAATTATCGGAGGAAGTTTTTCCAAAACATAATCGATATCATCTTCGGTTGTGAATTTCCCGAAGGAGAATCGCAGCGCACATCTCGAATCCGTTGAGCTAATTCCAATAGCCCTTAAAACATGGGATGGATCACCGGAACCGGAGCTACAAGCGGATCCCGAAGAAACCGCTATCCCTTCCATATCCAAACTAAGGATAATCGCTTCGGCTTCGATACCCCTGAAAGATATATTGAGCGTATTCTTAAATCGTCCCTCATCTTCAGGTCCATTAAGGGCAATGTCGGGAACTTTGTCGGTTAAAGTTTTCCACAATTTTTCGGAGAGCTTTCCATATCGATCAGCCTCGCTTTCCATCATTCCCGAGCTGATTTCGAAAGCTTTTGCCAAACCGATTATTCCAGCAATATTTTCCGTTCCCGCACGCATATTCCGTTCGTGGCTCCCTCCATAAGCACGGGGTATTACTTTCGTCCCCTTTCTGATATAAAGGAAACCGCACCCTTTGGGTCCATTTATCTTATGCGCCGAAGCCGAAAGCATATCAATCCCAAAATTCTCCACATTTATGGGGACCTTGCCAGTTGATTGTACCGCATCGGTATGGAAATAAACCCCTTTGTCTTTTGTGACCTCAGCCAATTTCGGAATGTCCTCAATGGTGCCGGTTTCATTGCTGATATGCATTATGGAAACAAGAATCGTATCTTTCCTTATCGCTTTTTTCAGCTCATCCGGATCGACAAAACCTCTACTGTCCACAGGGAGAAAAGTAACCTCGAACCCCTTATTTTCAAGATAATGGCAGGAATTCAAAATAGCCTTATGCTCGATAGATGAGGTGATAATATGCTTTCCCTTATCGGAATTGGCTAAAGCAGTTCCTATGACTGCCAGATTATCCGATTCGGTTCCCCCGGAGGTGAAAAATATCTCCAACGGGTCGCATCCCAATAACCCTGCCACAGTTTCGCGGGCTTCGACCAATTTTGCGGCTGCCTCCCGTCCAAAACTATGAATACTCGACGGATTTCCGTAAAGCTCCCGATAATATGGAAGCATAGCCTCCAATACTTCGGGATGGACCTGAGTAGTTGCGTTATTGTCAAGATAAATCCTTCTCATACCGCTTGCGCCGTCCTTTCATTCTCGAATTTATCCGCTTCCACCACCAAATCGGCTAATGTGATGTTCTCCAACATATTATCAATCTTATCCTCCAATTGCTTCCACATAATATGAGCTACACAATCATCGGGACCGATGCAAGCAGGTCGTTTCTCGGGAGGATCTTCGCACCTCGCAAGCCTTATTGGTCCTTCCATCGTTTTGATGATATTGCCTATCGTTATTTCCTCAGCCGGATAACCGAGATAATAACCGCCATTAACACCCCTGATAGAACGCACTAACCCAATGCGTTTAAGCCGATTAAATATCTGTTCCAGATATGATATGGGAAGCTTTTGTCGTTTACTTATCCCTCGAAGGGAAACCGGCTTATCATCCTTTGCCAACGCTATATCGAGCATCGCTCTCACTGCGTATCTTCCTCTCGTCGAAATATACATAATCACTCCTTTAACTCAATTCATTATTTTCGTAAGCAAATATAACAAACTATACCCTCTCTGTCAAGAATGTTTATCAATAATTCCCTATAGATTTATGGATTTTTTAATTAATTGCGAACCAAATCCCGATTTTGAGGATCAGAGTAGGTTCCATAATCAATTATTACCCCATAAGCGCCCGATTTATATACCATTTCCATATTTAGAGGATTTATTCCCCCGAAGGGATATTGAGGGATATCAAGATTATGATTTATTGTCTTTATCAGCTCAAGTCCCACCGCCATCTTCCCATAACCCAAAGAAGGGATCCGAAAAACGGGGGATGGGGAAAGATAGTCAGCTCCCGATCTCCAAGCAATCTCAGCTTGGCTGTAGTTTCCCACCGACACCCCGACTATTTTCGAGTCCCCTATTATCAAACGAGCTTTCTGTATAATAGGGATTTCCTTCGCCTCTATATGGATTCCATCGGCTCCTATCTCCATAGCGATTTCTATCTTCGATTTTACGATGAAGGGTATTTTATTGTTTTTGCAGATTTGGATAATTTTATTTGCATCTCTTATATTCTCCGAAGATTCAAAATCGTAAATAATCAAGTCCACACCGTAATTAATGATAGATTGCAAATGGCTAATCTCATTTGATGTCAATGGTTCGGTATGACGGATGAGAAGCGCATTATGCCTCGATTCCAACAGAAGATGTGGCTTCAGCGTTTTCGACATATTTCAATAAAATCCTTTGTTAACGATTTGGTTGAATCATAATCGGGCATCGCTTCGGGATGCCATTGCACTCCGATAAGATAGCTATCTCCTGTATATTCAATTCCTTCAATTATGGAATCATCCGCCAAAGCGGTTGCCCTTAGATTTTCGCCGAGGCGAGCCACTGCTTGGTGATGGGATGTATTTACTTTTATCCTCTTTTTAGAAAGTATCCCATAAAGATAGGAATCGGATTCGAGATTTATGTAATGGAAATTTAGATAATCCTTTTTTTCCGTGTTTCGGTGTTCAATCTGTTTGAAACCCGCCGCGGATATATCCTGATAAAGACTGCCCCCGAAAGCCACATTAATTAATTGTATTCCGCGACAAATTCCCAATACGGGTATTTTAGATTTTACGGCTTGCTTTACCAATTCTATTTCATACCTATCCCTTATCAAAGTAGGGGTTTTGGAATACGGCTTTCTCCTTTCTCCATAGAGCGAAGGGTCCACATCGGTTCCGCCCGAAAGGAGAATACCATCCACAAAACCGATGATTTCCCCTATATCATTTACAGGCGACAGGGAAGTCAGGTATATGGCAGTTCCCCCATTATCCAAAATCAGTTCCGCCCAACGGTTATGATTGTATTCGAAATTCTCGTAAGTCGGAAATCGCATCGTGTCGGTTTTACTTTCGTAATTCATCGTTATTCCAATTATCGGTTTTCTCATAAGTTCAGTTCCTAGAAAATATAAAGTATTCCAAAATGATATTGTCCTCCGGGCGGATCGTCGGCTCGTATAATCCTCGTGGCATAGTCAGCCCTTATCGGTCCTATAGGAGTAAAGAATTGAATTCCTACGCCGGCGGTCAAACGCAGATCTTCCACCCGGAAGTCCTCAGGCTTTTCCCACAGGTTTCCAATATCGGTAAATATCGTGCCTCCAAACCGCCAGAACAATGAACGCCGTATTTCGATGTTAGCCAACAGGGAAAATTTCCCTCCTTGAGGGTATCCTTTGAGAGCTAAAGAATCCGGATTATCACTGGTAAATTTCGGTCCCAATCGGTTCTCGCGGTATCCCCTGATACTGGATGCCCCCCCCATAAAAAACCTATCTTCGATCGGAACTATTTTCGTTGAGCCAAACTCCCTTAGCCAATTAATCTGCAAACGGCTGGCGAAAACATTCTCTCGTTTGAAAAGCTGGTATCTGCTCCAAGAAATACCGAATTTCACAAAATTGACATCTCCTCCCTGAATCCCGCCTACATACTCGAAATGAAACTGCGTTAGATATCCATTAGTGGGAACCAACAAATTGTTCCGTCGATCTTTTTTCAGATCCGCGATAAACTTCCTCCGCAACTTTATCTGTTTACTTTCCCGAAAGGCTTCCTGCTGATCGGTGGGTATATTACGGATATTTATCGATTCGAAATTCTCCGTCAAACGCAATTCGCTATATCTGCTCAATTCCTTTGACAGGGCAAATGCTACCGAATAATCATCGTAAACATAATCCTGAGTAGCGCTTTGGGTGTTAGGGGCATAGGTAAATTGGACTTCCAAGGGCATACGGGTGAACATAATCCAAGGCTCGGTATAGGAAACTGAAAATTCGTTTTTGAAATTAAAAAGCTTATTGCCCTTGCCCAAAATCTCAAATGAAGAAACTGCCGATACCCCGAATTTTCTGCCTGAGCCGAAAAGGTTTCTATTCCCATAGAGAGCGGAAGCATCCAAGGTGAAATCCCTTTGCTCATCCTGCCCGGCACCGGTTTTTATGGTGAAATAATTCGGTTTCCTCTCGTGCAATCGAACGGTAATATCAGGCGGAGCTTGGGTTTTCGGGTAATAATGAGGGCTTATCGAGACAAAGCTAAAAAGCCCGGAGGAATACAATCGGCGATGGCTGTCGAGTATCTTTTCGTTGTTGTAAATATCTCCCGTTTTGAATAACAGTTCACGGGAAGCTATATAGTTCTGAGTATATTTTAGCCCTTTAATAGAAATTAGACCGAAAGTAGTTTTAACGCCCGGAATAATTCTTACCAAGATATCAGCGCTCCTTTTATCGGGTGAAACCTCCACCGATGTGTTCACCTTACAATATGCGTATCCATATTTTTGATATAAGTTTCTTATTTCATAAGTGATTTCGGCTATCGACATATGATTATATGGTTTCCCGACTTTGATAAGTTTGATTTTTTCAGCCGTTTGATCTTTTAGTTTCGATACACCACCTGAAAACTCAACTTTCCTTATAATTGTCTGCGTTCCCTCATTAATTGCAATTTTTATTTCCGCATATTTGGGATTTGATAAACGCTTGACAGATATCGAGGTATTGACAGACAAGAATCCGTTTATATGATAGAGCGAATCGATTAAGCCCTTTTGGTATTCTAACACCCTATTGGTCAACCTTTCCTTTTTCTTTATTATTGTGTACCAGTGGGGTTCCCGAAGTGTCAGCTCACTTTTTATCCTTGAAGTATTAAAATAGGAATTCCCTTCTATATCTATCCTTTTTATTATCGCTTCGGTTTGAGAGATTGGATTCATAAGGACTTGAGCTTTCGTAGCGGTCACCAAATCGCTCAGGAAAATAAGGATGAATATCAGATAAATAGCTATATTTTTCATTAGAATTCAATATTGAAATTCAAATCGAGTCTGTAAAGATTACTCGTATTCGATTTCGCTTCCAAATAAAAATTCCTGTTTAAACGATATTCGGCGGTGATTTCCTGACCCTTGGTCAAGGATAGGGTTCGCGAATATCTCAAATATATACTTGGGGAGATATATTTCCCGATAATAATTCTAGTTTCTCCCAAATTCAATTTACCCGATTCGGATGGTTTTATCTCAAAGGTTTCTACTCCGAAAGATTGCGCCGCTTGGGATTTTATTTGGGAGCTTATTAAATCGCCGAAAAGACCTTGCGCCCTATTACCAAATGAAGTTCCTTGCGTTCCGCTTGGAGTATTTCCGGGGGAGATACTTCTATGGAAAACCAGGTATTCTAAAATCTCCTGCTGGGAATCTCCTTCCGATGATGTCAAGTTCAGCACCGGTTCGGACAATTTCCCACTCACCTGCAAAAAAATTTCTTTTTCCCCTTGAACTTCGCTTTTTTCATTGGTCTGGAAAATTTTCGTGGAAGCTTTTACATCAAGTTCGGGATTTATATAGGCTAAGGAGACATATTCGGGGTCGTTGAATGTTATTTTCCCTTCGTTAATGGTGAAATCCATCAATGGCGGAAGATAATATCTCCCCCTTATCGTGGATAATTCACCCTGAATTCGGTATAATCCATTCTGCCTGCTCAAATTCAACTCGCCTTCAAATTCAGCGTCCATATCCGGGTTTATTACCCAAACATTATTATCCGCTCTTATATTCAGATCGAGGTTCCACATATTTTCTTCGATATTATGCTGTTTCCGAATGTCGGCGGTACTCGATTCGGAGGATCTGAACGGTTCCCGATAAATAAGTTGAATCAAATTAATGCCACCGCTGACGGTAGGGGGTGTTTCGCCCTTGACCTCTATATTGGCATCTGCCAATAAGGATACATCGTAAATCTCATGGGTAATGGGGATATTTTTACCGGATATTTTCAGGTTGTATTCGAAATTCTTTAGGGAACGGATATCTATCCCCCCGGTTAATTTTATTTCCCCCGATTGCGCAGTTTTCGGGAAAACCGCAGACCATATCTTTTGAAATATATTCTTTCGTCTATTATCCCTAATTTCCATTTCCCCGACAAAATTCTCAAAAGATATCCTCTTCTTTTCTAATTTCATATCGGCGGAGAGATTGCGAATCGGCTCGACTATATCCTGAATCTTGAGGATACCATCCTTCAAAGTAAGCCTCCCATTGAATTTCGGGTCGTTAATCGAATTATCAATTGTCAGCTTTCCAGAATAATCCCCGAACAGATACTCCACCTCCGGAATAAAAGCGCTGAGGATATTAAGTTGCTTTCCCCTTGCTTCGATTTCAAAGGAAAATGTGCTGTCCGACAGCTGTTCATCAGTGTTTTCAAAAGCGAGATTAAGCGGAATAAATCCCTGAGCTGAAATCGAATCCTCAGGGTCTGTTAATTCCAAGTACGGTATTTTCAACAATTGCGCTTTATAATCTATTCCCGCATTGAGATCACCCAAAGTAAAAAATTTATATCCCAAATCTTTTATACGGATATTACCGCTTACCTCCGGAGAAACAAAATTCCCCTTTATTTTCAGGTGGCAGGACAATTTCCCATCCCAACGGTTGGATTTATCAATCAGGGAGGCATACGGGGTAATATCAACTCCATCAGTCCTTAACTCCAAGACCATATTGTTGTTGTAATCGATAGTTCCCGCAAGTTGAACTTCCCCGTTGTATGTTTTCAGTTTTGCCCTTTTGAATTCCATATCATCCTCGCCAATTAAAAGCAAAACTTCGCCATCATTGGTAATCTTGTTTCCGAAGATTTCAGCTTTAAGGGAATCTATAATCAAATGCGCCGGCGAAAATGTCCCATCGAATTTCCCTTTGGCTTTTATACTTCCTCCATTGAATTTTACCCTCAACGAATCGATAAAAGTATAATCACCGGCGACCACCGCATACCCTTCGACTGAATTTATCGGTATCGAATACAAATCACCATCTTCCCACTCGAAATTGACCTTTCCTTCCGGGTGAGTGACGAATTGTTTCAAAGAGAGATTTGTCCTTAGAGAAGGAGTATAAACCCCGTAAATATGGCAGGAGTCGGATATAAAGGCGGCATAAAGATTAAAATCGGTTGTGGGACCATTGGCGCTAAACGAAGCTTCGCCCCTACCGCCGACATCCTTAAGGAAAATCTGACCATCGAAATCATTTAAATCGTCGAAGTGCGCATTACCCTTTAGATTCAACTCCCCGGAATATTCCAAATCCCCGTTGAACTCGACTTCGGTGTGCTTATAATATCCCTTAAACCCCTCCTCGAATTTTATATCTTTGGGTGTGGCTTGGAATTTACCAACAGCTTTATCAAAATTATAAGTTTCAATCCTTGTTTTGCCCAAATCCACATTAAAATCCATCAGCAGATTTCGGGATGATAAACCTCTACCGCGTATTATCACCTTCCCATTAAAATCGGTATCCAACGAATTGAAGATGATATTATTCAAATTCAGCCCTTTAATGGAAGCATTGATATAATACTTCTCGGGCTTAACCCCGAAGTTCAACCACCCCTCCCCCTTGACACCCGAATTGAATATTTTCCCGCGAACTTTTGTGAAGGAGAGCTTCTTATCCCTATAATTAAAATGGGTATTGACCTTTTCGAATCTCCTGTCGAGAAATAATCCATCCAAATCGGCTTTACCTCCGATTTCCCCTTTTATTGCCCTGCCGATTATGTGATAACCCATATCCCCTTTGAGCTTAACACCGGTCAGACGCGATAATTCCGCAAAAGAAAAATTCGAGCCTTCCAAATCGAATGTATAGACGGGATCCGGCGAAATAAACATATTTACCTGTCCATAAACATCCGATTTCGCCGTGCGGATATATAAACTGTCAAATTCTATTTTATTGTGAGAGACGAGCATTCTCATCCGCAAATCGGATAGCAACAAATCCTTGGAAGGATAGTTTAGAGAAAGCTTATCGATTGATAATTCGACCCCTTCGGGAGGCAACCTTTGAAATGCCCCCTTGATTTCTATCCCTTCGATTGAATTACCTTTATCAAATACTTCAACCGTTCCCTCTTCAACCTTTAATAATTTAGCGCCAAATATCAAACCGGGTAATAAACTTCCGTTTCCCGATTTGCCTTCGGTAGAATGGGGAAAAAGCAAATTCCCCCCATTATCCTTTTTCAGTTTAAGGACGGGAGTTTTTATCAGCAGCGAATCGACAATGAATTTCCCGGACAAAAACATACCGGGGTTATAATAAGCATCTATTTCCCTTATGGATCCGAGCTTTACCGAACCATTATCTGTCCTGTAGTTTACGCTTATGTCTTTCAATTCGAGCTTGTTCCACCAGGACCTGTTCATCTCTTTAACTTTTATCTCCAAGCCCGATTTGCCGCCGATAATTACCAATAAATCGTTAAATTGCTTTTCGGGGAGTTTGGTAAAGGTTATAATCGACAAAGCCACCAACCCGATTACTATGATAAATACTAACAAAGATAATAGAATTTTATACCGCTTTTTCATTATCGATTTTCAGCTACTACAAATAACCTATTATAATCTTTTCAAAATAACATAAGCCTCATTTATATAATCGGCATCGACCCATACCTTAAGCAAATCGAAAACGGCGGCTAATTCCTCCGGTTTTGCGCCGACATTCAATGCGCCGCGTATATGAGCCGACAACTGGTTCGGAACTCCTTCGGAAACAAGAGCAGAAACAGCAATAAGCTCCCTGCTTTTCGCGGAGAGTCCGTCCCTCGATAATACCCTGCCATATCCTTCCATAAGCATCCACTTAGCCAATTCCGGCGAATATGTTTTCATTTTCTCCATAAGGGAGGGGTATTTATCCCTATAAATGCGTTTACATAGTCTTATACCATCGCTTAAGTATTCGGTGCGTTTATCTTCAATCGGCGGCCTAAAATCAACGCCGTTTTCCATAAATAACCTCTGAAGCCGTTTAAGTCCTTCTATCGCCCGCGGAAAGCCCAAGAATAAATAACATTGAAGGATACCCTCGTAAATCGATATTACCGAAAAATTTTTCGCAATGGAAATTTCAATCAAAAACGAATATAAGCGGTAATTCTTCAATGATAGAGATGAGGCCGCTCCGCAAAGGGACTTCAGCCCCTTATCCAAATCGTTTTTTTCAATTTGGAGAATTATTATCCCGAGATCATCGAGGCTGCTTTCGTATTTTTCTATAATCGAACGGCTGGTATCCATAACTATCCTATTATATATTCTATATAATATAATGGAATTAGTTGCAAATCATTATAACGAATTTGCCCTCGAAGCGTAAATGATAATCCCTCCTCTTTTCGTAAAGGACATTATAAAAGGACAAAACGGATTTGGGGAAAATTCGGCGGGTAAATATTCCCTTGCTAATGGCGGCTTTCTAGTATAATATCAAATAGTTAAATATAATTCAATAAATGATGGGAAGTCAGTCCTTTTTAGGTTTAATCTGATGGCGGAGATTATTAGTATTGTCAATCAAAAAGGCGGAGTTGGAAAAACCACTACGGCGGTGAACCTAGCCGCTTGCTTGGCGATTGCGGAAAAGAAGACCCTATTGGTTGATATCGATCCGCAAAGCAATGCTACCAGTGGTATGGGTTTTGATAAGCATAATATCGGTGAGTGTATCTATGAGATATTGGTTGACGGAGCGGAATTGGATGGGGCGATACGGCACACATCGGTCCCCAATCTCGATATGATTCCCTCCCATATAAAACTCGTGGGAGCTGAAATCGAGTTAGTCAACCGTGAACAAAGGGAGATGGCTTTATCTTTGGTTTTGGAGCGGATTCGGGATAAATACGATTTTATACTCATCGATTGTCCTCCATCCCTGGGCTTGCTCACCATTAACGGTTTGGTTGCCGCAGATTGGCTATTGATACCTATTCAATGCGAATATTACGCTTTGGAGGGGTTGGGGCAGCTTCTCGATACCGTCCGTCTGGTTCAGGAAAGGTTAAATCCGAAATTGACTATCGGCGGTGTTTTGATGACTATGTTCGATTCCCGCCTAAACCTTGCCCGACAAGTGGTCGAGGAAACCCGTAAATACTTTCCCGATAAGATATTCAATACCGTAATAAATCGTAATGTTCGTTTATCGGAAGCGCCGAGTTATGGCGAGCCGATTATAATGTATGACATCCTTTCAACCGGTGCGAAAAATTATATCGCTCTTGCTGAGGAGATAATCAAGCGATGAAAAAGAAAGCATTGGGCAAAGGTTTGGATGCGCTTATTCCTGAAAATCCGATTGAAACCATCAGCACAGATAAAGAAAGCGCCCTGATCGAGATACCGATAGACAAGGTAGACCCAAACCCAAATCAGCCCCGCAAAAATTTCGATGAGGATAAATTAAGGGATTTAATCGCCTCCATCAAACAATCAGGTTTGATACAACCGATAATAGTCCGTCGCAAAGGAAATCGCTACGAATTGATAGCCGGCGAACGAAGACTAAAAGCTGCCGAAAAAGCTGATCTTATGAAAATAAAGGCTCTATTGGCGGAGAATTTGACACCTTCACAAAGGATCGAAATAGCCTTGGTGGAAAACCTCCAACGCGACGATCTAAACCCGATAGAGACCGCAGAAGGCATAAAAAGGCTGATGCTCAAAGGAAACATAACGCAGGAACAAGCCTCGATGCGTCTTGGCAAGGACAGAAGCACAATCGCCAATTTATTGAGGCTTTTAAATCTTCCGGAAGAGATACGGGAGGAGCTTCGGAATGGGGTATTGAGTGCCGGTCATGGAAGGGCTCTTGCGGGTTTGGGAAACTCCCGGCAGCAGAAATTGCTGTGGCGACAAGCGGTGAAAGGGTCTTGGTCGGTGCGCAAACTCGAGGAAAAGGTTAGAAAACTTTCGGAACCGAAAAACGAGAACAAAACTTATACCCGAACAAGTCCTTACACCGATATAGAGGATCGTCTGCGGGAACATTTCGGGACAAAGGTCAAAATCAGCAAATCGAGGAGGGGCGGCGTAATCGAGATTGAATTTTACGATGATGACCAACTCGACGGATTAATCGAGAAGTTCGGTATTTAATAGCCGACAGAAATTTCGGTAGGAGATGAGCAGACATATTTCCTTAATTATCGTCCCCGAAGAGGGCGGGAAGACAATAAACTTTAGGATACCCTTGATTATCGCTCGGATATCGTTGATAATTATGGTGGTTTTTATTGTTTTGATGATTATAGCCGTGATATTTTACGGGAAATTGGTTCGGGAAGCTCAGGAAGTTCAGCGTTTGAGAAGTGAAAACAACACCCTCTTGGAACAACATCGGGATTATATAAAATTGAAAGCTGAATTGGATAAAAACCGTAAACTAGTCGGCAGAATAGCTTCGCTGGCGGGCATAAAAGGTTATGAGGAACCCGATTCCACAGCCGACAGCTTAAACGGGAAGATATCCGCCGACCTGTCGAATTTTATCCCTAAGGGTTACCCACTGCGGGGATATATCAGCAAGCGTTTTTCGGAGTCCGGTTTGTTTGGGGAAAAGCATCTCGGCTTGGATATCTCCTGTGCGGAAGGAACTCCGGTGAGAGCCACCGCCGATGGCGTAGTGGAATCGGCTGGTTGGGATAAACAATATGGGAATATAATAAAGATAAATCATCTTTATGGATATGAGACGGTTTATGCGCATAACAAGGAACTAAAAGTTAAAAAGGGCGATAAGGTCAAAAAAAATCAGATAATAGCACTTTCGGGCAACAGCGGCCGTTCCAGCGGTCCCCACCTTCATTATGAAATCTTAAAAGATGGAAAGCATCTGGATCCCGAAAAATTTTTACAGTAGGAAGATAAGTTGTTTACTCGGAGAAATAAGGATATGAAAGATGACGGCAGCCTCAATACATTGGTCGGTAAAGACTCGATGATAGAAGGTAATATGAGAATTAAGGGGAGCTTGCGGATAGACGGTTATATCAAGGGAGAGGTTAAATGCTCCGAGCTTTTAACTATCGGCTTAAACGGAACGGTGGAGGGTTCGGTAAAAGCAAGGCACTTGGTATTGGGAGGAAAAGTCTTGGGAGATGTTTTTGCGGAGGAAAGGATTGAGCTCCAAAACAAATCCCTCGTGGAAGGGGATATCACCACCAAAAGCCTCGTAGTGGAAGCCGGAGCGGTATTTCACGGCAAATCCAATATGAAACAAAACCCCACAAATCAAATCAAGGAAGCCGCTAAAAATAAAATTACCGATAAATCGGACGCTAAAGGAAATAAATAATGTGGATAACTTGTTCCAATATGTGGAAAACCCTATAAGTCATTGTATTATATATAATAAAGGTGTGTATAGATATAAACGGAGATAAAGTTATCAACATTTTATTGTGGAAATTATGGAAAGTAGAATAGAGATATTTGCCTATGTTTTTCTCATTTTAGGATTAGCCTTATTTGCAATTCTGTTAACTAGAATAATGAGGCGAATCTTCAGCCGCAAGGGAAAAACCGAAAGCGAAAAGCTTCGTAATGTAAAAGATTTTTTGCTGTTATCCATAGGGATACTATCTTTTGTAGCTTCCGCGGTTATGTTTTGGCTCGGTGTCAATCTCGAGCATCACTTAATCATCGGCGAGGGGAGAGAGATAGGTATCGTGGAATTACAGGGTTATAATTACGATGAGGGAGGCTATACTTTTCGTTATACCCCATCGATTCCGGATGGGACAGCCCCCACCTTTTCCTTCGAACTTGATTGCGAGAAATGGTATGTCTCGGCGGAGATTATCGACTGGCCCGGATGGCTCGGGTTATTGGGATTGGAGGATTGTTGTAAGATCGACGGCATTTACTGCGAAACCGGAACCGGCTATGCCCCCTCCCCCGGAAAGACCAGTTATGAAATCAACGGAGGCCAAAGCAAACTTTTAAAGGTGCATAAGTATTTCGATGGATTGTTTTTGGGAATGAGACCTCAAATCGTGCAGACAAAAGTCAGAAACTTCGGCACCGATCAAAAGTATAAGGTCTATGCTGACTCAATCGGAATAACATTAAAAATGGAGACGGAATGACTACCAGCGGGAATAACGACCTTCAAAAAGCGAGTGAACTCAAAGAGGGTTTCGAGAGGATTAAATCGGAAATAGGAAAAGTTATCGTGGGGCAGGCGGATGTTATCGAAAAGCTGCTGATAGCGGTTTTGGCAAAGGGGCATTGTTTATTGATAGGAGTTCCCGGTTTAGCTAAGACATTGATGATATCGACTTTAGCCGAAGTGCTGGATTTGAAGTTTTCACGGATACAATTTACGCCCGATTTGATGCCTTCCGATATCACCGGAACCGACATTTTAGATATAAAAGGCGGTTCAGGTCAAAGGGAATTTCGATTTCTTAAAGGTCCCATTTTCGCCAATATCGTCTTGGCCGACGAGATAAACCGTACCCCCCCAAAAACCCAGTCGGCACTCCTTCAGGCTATGCAGGAATATCAGGTAACCGCGGGCAATAATACTTTCCCTTTGGAAGAGCCGTTTTTTGTTTTGGCAACCCAAAACCCGATTGAATTGGAGGGGACCTATCCATTACCGGAAGCGCAATTGGATAGATTTATGTTCAATATCTATGTCGATTATCCGAATGAGGAGGAGGAACGGGAAATCGTAAAAACCACCACTTCCGCCTTCAAAGCCAAGCTTGGGGTGGTATTCGATGCACAATCGATAAAGAGCTTACAATCTTTGGTGCGACGGGTTCCTGTCTCGGATAAAGTAATAGAATATGCGGTAAAGCTTTCCCGAATGACCCGTCCCGGTGATGGCGCTCCGGATTATATCAATAATTGGGTGACTTGGGGAGCAGGTCCGAGGGCGTCGCAATATCTCATTTTGGGGGCGAAGACTCGCTGTCTCCTTGACGGGCGACATAATCCGGCTATAGAAGATATAAGAGCGATTGCCGAATCGGTTTTGAGACATAGGATTGTGCCTTCGTTCAATGCCGAAGCCGAAGGAGTCTCGGTTAATGACATCATTCGGAATATCCTAAAAGATTTAGGCGAATAAAGTTAATCTTCTCCGCTAAGATTTTATCAACCCAATAAACGCTTCAATATCCGATATTACAACTGGATTATTTCGCAATTGTCACATTAACAATCATTATTATCGCCGCTATTAGAGTAGTTATGGCGAAAAGGGTTTTTAGATATGTCGGCTTGGTTCTTAGTGCTACCTTACCGCCGATAATTCCCCCTATGATCGCGACTGTGGCAATCGGTATCGCCCAGGTGGCGTTGAAATTCCCCTGAAGTGTATGCCCCAAAAATCCCGCAAAGGCTATCACCGCCACTAAAGCTAAGGCAGTTCCTACTGCAATCCGCATAGGAACGCCGCAGGCAAGGACCATTAGAGGAACAAGGAAAGACCCTCCCGATACCCCCACCATTCCGGCAAAAAAACCGGTTGCCAATATTATGGGTATTGATAACCATAAGTTTATAATGAAAATATTCCCGCTTGACTTCAAACGCCAATACCCGAATTTAGGCTTCTGGAGGGGATTTTGCTCTTTGACCGGCAGAAGCATTAACACTCCGGCAATAACCAATAAAATTGAAAAGATGATTTTAAGCGTTATTCCTGTGAAAAGCCCGGCTGTAAATCCACCCACAAACGCCATTACCGCCGTAAACCCTCCGATGAATATCGCTAATTTTATAGACAGGAAACGATGTTTATTGAAAACTATGGATGCAGCCAAAGCGGTAGTAAAAAGTATAAACTGGCCGGTGGTGGCGGCTTGATGCATATCCAAACCGGCTAAGACAAGGGTCAGCACATAGAAATTCCCTCCACCCCTGCCGGTCATCGTCATTACAACTGCCAACAGGAAAATGATAACTGAGGTTATCGCAATTCTCAAAACCATTTAATGAAACTTCGGCACAAATATCTTTAAGTTTCCAAAATAAATATGCGGACGACTCTTTGAAAGGCAACAATTATATTTATTTTATAATCCTCGAAAGGATAAAGATACGGAAATTCCTTGCGGGATAATAGGTTTTGTGATATAATAAAATAAAGTATTAACAATCCGGGGGCTGTTCTTTGCAAATTGACTACTACAATAAAAACTATTTTGGTTATTTCCTTATAATAAAACTTTTCTCAATAGGTTTACCTAACTAATTAAATCATTGGAGGTTTCAAATGAAAAAGTTGTTATTGCTCTCACTTGTTTGGTTGATAGCGGTCCCTGCCATTGCTTCGGCGACCGATGTAAGCGGGAATGTTTCGGGGGAGTGGACGGCGGCGAATAGTCCGTATAATGTTGTCGGGGAGCTGACTGTTCCGCAGGATTCCACCCTGATAATCGATCCGGGCGTATCGGTGATATTTCAAGGGCATTATAAGTTTATCGTGGACACTCTGGCGACTTTGATTGCCGCCGGTACCCAAAGCGATTCGATTATCTTCACGGCTGAGAATACATCTACAGGTTGGTGGGGGATAAGATTTTATTCGGCAAGCGATAGTTGTCTAATATCTTATTGCCGCCTCGAATATGGAAGGGCGGCCGGATATTGGCCCAGTAGTAATGGTGGTGCGATTTATTGCGACCATTCCAACCTAACCATAACAAATAACGCCATCAGCAATAATTCTTCTTATTCTGATGGTGGCGGGATTTACTGCTATTATTCCGACCCTACCATAAGCGATAATACCATCAGCAATAATTCAGCTTTTTATTATAATGGGGGCGGGATTTCCTGCGATAATTCCAATCCGACCATAACCAATAATACCATCAGCAATAATTCAGTTGGCGATTTTGGCGGCGGGATTTCCTGCTATTATTCCGACCCTACCATAAGCGATAATACCATCAGCAATAATTCAGCTGATTGGGATGGTGGTGGGATTTACTGCAGCTCTTCCGGCCCGACGATAACCAATAATACCATCAGCAATAATTCAGCTAATTATTATGGTTATGGTGGAGGGATATATTGCAAGCATTCCAACCCGATCATAAGTGATAATACTATCAGCAATAATTCAACCGGCGATAATGGTTGTGGTGGCGGGATTTACTGCGATAATTCCAATCCGACTATAACCAATAATACCATCAGCGATAATTCATCTGATTATCGGGGTGGCGGGATTTCCTGCTACGGTTCCAGCCCGACCATAAGCAATAATACCATCAGCAATAATTCAACTGTCGATTATGGCGGTGGGATTTATTGTTATGATAATTCCAACCCAACCATAAGCAATAATACCATCAGCGATAATTCAGCTGATGCTCGTGGTGGCGGGATTTCCTGCGATGTTTATTCCAACCCGACCATAAGCAATAATACCATCAGCAATAATTCAACTGTCGATTATGGCGGTGGGATTTATTGTTATGATAATTCCAACCCAACCATAAGCAATAATACCATCAGCGATAATTCATCTGATTATCGGGGTGGCGGGATTTCCTGCGATGTTTATTCCAACCCGACCATAAGCAATAATACCATCAGCAATAATTCAACTGTCGATTATG
>JALSTH010000020.1 GCA_026983835.1 Candidatus Zixiibacteriota bacterium
GAACATAATCCCGATATCGTGTAGAAGTCCGGAAACCAATCCTTCTTCTGGGTCGGGATAGTTTATCTCGCGGGCAAGTAATTGTGCTCCTATCCCGGTTTCCAAGGAATGCTTCCAGAACAATTTAGGATCATCATCTTTGTCATCAGAATTCTTATTCAAGCTGTATAAGGTCAATAATGATGCCGAAAGGACAAGGCTCTTCAAGGCATTAGCTCCTAAGACTAAAACCGCTTTTTTTACGGTGGATATTTCGCCTTCGCGTTTGTAAAAGGAGGAGTTCGCTATGTTCAACACTTTTGTTGTTAGAGTGGGATCCTTCACAACCACATCGGCGATATCTTTGATTGACGCATCATCCGACTCAACTAACTCTAACGCTTCACCGAATACTTCGGGAAGTGTAAACAACTGCCTCGTCTTTTCCAGCTTGAGAAGTATCTGTTTTTTATCCATAGTTATTATTCCGCAAATAGATTTTTTAGTCAGGATCGGTTTTTAAAACTATCCTCAAAAGATCTATTGGGATTATCGGTTGTTATATTGTCGGCTTTAAGAAAGTGCTGTTGTTACATATAAATATATTGTAATACCGCCCATTATTCGGATATCTATATAATGGTATATTTTGGTAATTCAACATCTTAAGAAATAAATTTCATTATTTGTTAATTTCAGTGATAAAAAACTTGCCTTATTCTTATTATTTACGATAATAATAACTAATCCGAATTTCGGATTTTTAATTTTAATTTCCAATTTAACCATAGGAGTTGATTAATGTCATCAAAGCTATTCATAAGTATAGTGGTTGTAATTCTGATCATAATTGGTTTGGGTTATATCGCTTGGCCCAACATTATCAATTGGATGTTGCCTGCCGATAACCGTCCCGCAAAAATAACTTTTGCAGTCGAGAAAGTTACTCCCCAGCAGTTCGAACAAATAGCCTCCGAGTTGAAAAAAAACTATTCAGGCAAATTCGATCATATCGACAGATTTCGTAAAAAGGGGATTTTGGCTTATAAAGGTCCAAAGACCTGTCTTCAATGTCATAAAGAGATCAAGGTCAAGGATCATATTACCGGTAAAGAAAAGATGATTAACTTGATGGATGATTTAACTCATTCATCGCATTATCGTTTTTTCACCTCGAGGCACCCCAATGTTTGGGGATTCAACGGCAAATTGGCGGATAATTTTCCGATGGGGAAGGTAGATCGTGCCTGTCCAAAACCCGGTTCGTATGCAATGACTGCTTGGGCGGAGTTAGCGGTATCCGCAAATGGCGATACACTTTCTACAGGTTGTGGGCAGTGTCATATAGGTGGTCAATATCAGGTTCCTCTGGGGGAAATAATGCCCGGCTATCGCACCCTCGATGAGGAAAAAGATGCTATCGATTGTCTCATCTGCCATTCGGCCGCTTATGATATGAATAAAAAAGAAGTGGTAATCGACGCTAACGGCAGAGGAAGATGGCAGGAGGATCGTTCGATGAAAGCAGCGATGTCGGTCACCCGACCGACATCTCAGGATTGTTTACGGTGTCATCAGCATAATTTTGGCGGGGATATATATATCGATGAGGCGGATTCTTCTTTTATGCAAAGCCAACTTAACAAAGGGTATCATTACCCAAGGGTTGCTCATCCCGGATCGAAGAGAGGGACTCCGTTTTCGCCGACTTGGGATGTCCACGCCGAAGCCGGTGTCGAGTGTATCGATTGCCATACAACCGAAGGGCATCAAATCGCCAAAGGGACTCATACGACAACTATGATGTGTAATGATTTGCCTGATGTGGAAATCACCTGTGAGAAATGCCATTCATCCACACCTCATAATGAAAATGAGGAACTGGACGATTATCTGAATATGCATACCGAAAAGATAGCTTGCGTAACCTGCCATATCCCATCACTTGATCCCGACAATGCTACTATGCGCGATTTTGATCATCCGGTCTTTGAAGAGGAAACCGGAATCTACATTTATAATGATATCGTGAAGGAATCCGCCCCCGGGAAGGGGATTAAATATGCCTGGTGGGATGGCGACTGCACATTTTTAGGGAATCCAATCGGTGATAATCCTAATGGGGAGAACCTTTATAAATTTTACAACCCCACCCATATTTGGCCGGAATACAAGGATTTCGATTACGATTCCTATTATGAAAAAGTATTGCGTCCTTTAGCTCATAAAGGAAAACCATCCAAGTTATATGCGATGAAACTGTTTAATGGCCGTCAGGCTGTCGATTTGCAAAATATGGGTCCTTTTGGTGCAATGTTTATTCCGTACAATCTGCCGACTTATTACGAAACTGGAAAACCGGATTTAGCTGCCAAAAAAGAGATGCGAAAGAGTATGTCAAAAATGCTTTACGGATGGATGTTCAAATATTATTTGATGGATAAGTTTATGGATTTTATGGATGTGGACGGATGGAATACGGCGGCTTACAAAGATGCCAAAGATCTTAAAAAGGTCGAAGCCCGCTGGATACCGAATGATGCCCTGCTGGAGATAAGTCATTCCATTAGGAGAAAAGGCGCACTGACCTGTAATAACTGCCATAATCCAAATGGGGTTTTGGATTGGAAAGCGTTAGGTTATTCGGATGATGATATCGCCAGCTTAACCGAAAACCCATTGGAGTAAAAAGTTTCGGAAATACCGTATCCGAATGAAATTGACGATACCTCCGACGACAGACAACAAAAGGCTTCCCTTTCGGGAAGCCTTTCTAATTTTGGTATGCGCTACCGATGGGTTTCGAGAATTTATTTACTTCGTTCTGTTTGGCTTTAAGGGGGATTTTCCATATATTCAACGACAAAGGATAATCATAGCGACTTCGATAAGAGTCTTTCCTTTTGAAAGGATTTTTACTTGTTTTGATTGTTTATACCGACAATACGGAATTAGCGGAAAGTTATCTGCTCGAGAAACCGACTTGGGGGGGAATTTCTCCCGAAGATAAGAGGGGAAGCGAAGGAATACTAATTGAAAAAATTTTCTTAAATAGAACTGCCTACAAAGGCAAAATCGCCCAAGAATCGATCTGGAAATATTTACTTATTACCGAATACTCCCCCTTTTCCCAATATGATAAATTTTTGGAGATGATTCGGGAGAAGATAGATCTACCGAATGGAATATTATGCCTTGCGGATTCGGGCGATAAGTTTCACGGACAGAAAAACCGCCGATGGAAAAGCCTGCCCGGTAATATCCATCTTAGCGCCTTTCTCTCTCCACAAAAAGAGGTTGAGAGGTTCAATATCGGGTTTACGATTATGTCGGCGGTCTCCGTTATTAATACCCTCGATTCGATAGATGGGCTGCGGAACAAGGCGATGATAAAGTGGGTTAACGATGTAATTGTAAGCGGTTGTAAAATCTCCGGAGTGATTGCGCAGACCCAGAGCCAGGGGGATAAAATCACCGGAGTAATCTTGGGGATCGGGCTGAATGTGGAGAGCATACCCTTTGTTGAACCGACACCCTTCGCACCTTGCGCAACTTCAATCCTAAATGAATCTCGACGGCAGGACAAAGTAAACCGGGCTTTTGTCTTCGATAGACTAATGCACTTTCTCGAAATCAATTATGATATTTTAATGGATAGCGGTTATCTCAGGCTGTTGGAACAATACAAAAACCGCTCGGCGGTAATCGGGAGGAAGGTAAAAATCTATGCTGATGAGAGTTCTGTCGAAGATTCCCCTATCATTGCGGAAGGGGAGGTAATCGGCATCAGTGATGACCTCGAATTGGAGATAAGGGGTTATTTAAATTTAATTAGAGAGGGTAGATTAGCCTTCGACGAACAGCCCTAATTAAAACGCTATTTTCCGCTTTATCACCTGTAAATCATAATTTGACAATTGGTTCGGGATTTGTTAATATGAAACATAAAATGATTTGTTTAATAAATTCTCTAAGTTTATAAGAGGTTGATATGTACCGCATCGAAAGTAAAATAGATACCTCATCATCCCAGTTCAAAGCCAACAAAGAAGCTATGAAATCAAGTGTGGCATTACTCCGCGAGAGATTGAGCGAAGTAAAAAAGGGAGGAACCGAAAAAGCCCGTAAACGCCATATCGACAGAGGGAAAATGCTTCCCCGGGAACGAATAGAGAAACTTGCCGATAGAAATACGCCATTTTTGGAATTGTCCCCATTGGCCGCTTATGATATGTATGATAACCAAGCCCCCTCGGCGGGAATGGTTACCGGCATTGCCGTTGTTCACGGCAGGGAAGTGATGATTGTGGCGAATGATGCTACCGTCAAAGGGGGGACATATTTCCCTATGACAATAAAGAAACATATCCGCGCCCAAGAGGTGGCGATGGAAAACCGTCTCCCTTGTGTTTATTTGGTGGACTCCGGCGGGATATTCCTACCATATCAATCCGGAACATTTCCGGACAAGGAGCATTTCGGAAGGATTTTTTACAATCAAGCGCGTTTATCCGCAATGGGTATCCCTCAGATAGCAGTTGTAATGGGCTCCTGCACCGCCGGCGGAGCTTATGTCCCTGCTATGAGCGATGAGGCGGTTATTGTCCGAAAGCAAGGGACAATATTTATCGGCGGTCCTCCATTGGTAAAGGCCGCCACAGGCGAGGAAGTAACTGCGGAGGAGCTTGGCGGAGCTGATGTCCATTGCAGGATTTCCGGTGTCGCGGATCACTATGCTTTAAATGATGAGAATGCAATTGCGATAACGCGTAATATAATTGAGAATGTCATCAAGGAGAAAAAATTCCCCATCGACAGGGATGAGCCCGAAGACCCATACTATGACCCCGAAGAGATTTATGGCATCGTTCAGGAAGATATCCGCAAGCCTTATGATATACGAGAGGTAATCGCTCGTATTGTAGATGGTTCCAGATTCCAAGAATTCAAGGAGCTTTACGGTCCGACAATCGTAACCGGTTTCGCTCGGATACACGGTTATCCTGTCGGTATTTTGGGAAACAACGGGGTACTGTTCTCCGAATCCTCCCTCAAAGCGGCGCACTTTATCGAATTATGCACAATGCGCAAAATCCCTCTGATATTCCTTCAGAATATAACCGGATTCATAGTCGGGAAGCAATACGAACACGGGGGTATTGCCCGTGACGGTGCCAAAATGGTTCACGCCGTCGCCAATGCCGATGTTCCCAAATTCACGGTGATTGTCGGGGGATCATATGGAGCGGGAAATTATGGGATGTGCGGACGCGCTTATGATCCACGTCTTTTATGGATGTGGCCAAATGCCAAAATTTGTGTTATGGGCGGCGAGCAGGCGGCGGATGTGTTAGCGACGGTAAAGATAAGACAGCTTGAAAAAGCAGGCAGGAAGCTGACCGAAGATGAGGTTATGGCTATCCGTCAGCCGATTTTAGAGAAATATGAAATGGAGTCATCTCCTTACTATTCTACCGCTCGTTTATGGGACGATGGAATTATCGATCCTTTGGATACGCGCGATCTTTTGGGGTTGGGGATAGCTATATCACTGAATACTCCGATTCCCGATCAGAAATATGGCATTTTCAGGATGTAGATGACCGACCCCGGCAGAGGTTATTTTTATTCCCTTTCGGCTGCTTTTTTCTCCGGCTCCTGTGTGGGAGTCGGGAAAATAATGCTTACCGATGGCGATGCCCAAACCTTATCCCTTTGGCTATTTGTCTTTGCGGTGCCGATAAATTTTATCTGGTGGCGGGCCCATCGACAGAGGGATAAATATCCCCCGATAGGTTTAAAAAGTTTCCTTTTAATTTCGATTCAGGCGGTATTCTCGGTTGTAGCGATTGTCGGCTTATGGTCTGCGGTTAAGATTATTGACCCGACCGTAGCATCGTTTTTAAATCGGTTTGAAGTTTTAGTAGCGGTATTATTGGGGATTTGGCTGTTCAAAGAAAGGTTTAAACCCATAGAGGCTATAGGCGCATTGGGGGTTTTCGCAGGGTTGCTTATAATCCGTTATCGTGCGGACATTGAACTTAGCCATGGTATAGCATTGGTGCTTGGAGCCTCCTTTTTGTTCGGCATATCGGAGGTTATAGCCAAAAGGATTGTGCGGGATGTCGAGCCAGGGCTTTTCGCTCTCTTGCGGAACACTCATATTTTAATTTTCTTGATTATATTAACATTTATGAGGGGGAATTATCATTATTCCCAATTGGGCGGATATTTTTATTTGGCTCCGTTGGCGGGATTGTTGGGACCGGGATTGGGCAGACCTCTTTATCTCCACGCATTAAAATATTTGGAACTATCCAAGGTTGCAACGGTCAATCAAATACAGCCTATACCGGTAGCTATCTTGGCATTTTTTAGTTTGGGTATGATACCTACCCTCAAAGAATGGATCGGGGGGCTTGTAATAATAAGCGGTTGTATAATAATGATAAGGGGGCGGTTTATGCACGGAAACAGGGATTTGTGATTATTTTACCAAACTTATCTTGCGGGTGAGATGAGTATTTCCATCCGTGAGGTCGAAAAGGTAGATCCCTGACGGTTGTCCTTCCGCATTCCAAGTAATGTTGTATTCGCCCGAGGATGAATATTGTTTTGCGGTAGTGTGGATTTGTTGACCCAACAGATTATAAATAATCAAACGGATTGCCGCTTTATTATTTACCGTAAATAATATTTTCGCTTGCGAATTAAAAGGATTGGGGTAAACACCTCCAAGTGAAAACCCGGAAGGTTTCGGCTCGGCGTTGTCGTCAATTGCCGTCAAGGAATCGACATAGGCGGAATAAGTATAGTCCCCACGAGCCCCTGCCGTCAGCAGAGTAATAATCAAGATAACACTGTCAATTCCCCCGTTTTGTTTTACCAACAATGAGCCGACTCCATCAGCATTGCAAAAGGAAGAGTCGTATAAAACATCACCGTTGTATTTGAAAATAATCGCATCCATAGCCCATTGCAGGTCGTCATCGCCATCTATCAGGAATTTTATCGGCTTATCAAAGCTGTTTAAGTTCTCGAAAGCGATATAATTACACCCAATCCCCGAAGGAGGTTCTATGGAAGTTTCATTATAAATCGGCAGGGTATCGTAGGTGCTCATTATATGTACCTCGGGGTAGTCAGCGCCGCCGTCAAAATGGAAACCATCATCTCGGGAGCCGGTAAAATAATTCCATCTGATAAATCGCCGATATTCAGCACCCATAGTTGTCCCGAAATCGGCAAAATACAAATTCAGAGCATTATCCGCAGAGGCATCAACAATTAATCCCCAAATATCCAGCAAGGCATCTCCCCCGAAATTTTGATAGATATATTGACACCAAACAAACATTCCAAATTCATGTCCCCCATTTGCGGTGCTATGGGCGTAGTGAGGATAATTATAAAAATCGGGGAGGAAACGGTAGTTATCCCGAACCTCGCCGAACAATATTTTCTCCGACCAAGAGGCGCAATTCTCCCGAAACCATTGGTCAACGCCATAATTATATCCATACTCGATAGCGTGAAAAAACTGATTGGCAGCGGTAATTCTCAACGGCATTGTTCTATCATCATACCCCGATCCGGAAAAACGCGGGTTTACAAATATATAACTCGTATAAGAATTGGGACGGTTCGGGTATTGAGTGGAAAGGCTTTCCGCCCAAGTTATCCCATAAACGCCGTAGTAATCGGTCATATAGATATCGTATAGATTGTTTCCGCCTCCGTTTGTGCCGTCGTATGGCGGCATTGAGAAACCAACCGAATCAAAATAGCTCCAACACCTTTCGAAATAATCGCCGCAACGGTTTACAAAATCTGGATGCCCGTCCTGAGGATCCTCATCGGTATGCGGTTGATAAACCTCATCGGCGCCGATAGTATCATAATGAATTCTGAAATGCCCCTCCGGAGTGTCGTAGAACTTTTGCTGGTTAACACGGTTGTATACTTCCGCTAACAGCCTGTTGTCCGAATGGGAAAATGCTGATGCAAAAGCCCCATAATATAAAATTAAAATCATAAAGATTATAAAATAGATTATTCGCCGCATAATTATTTTATGCTTCCGCTCAAAAGAATATATTATTCTATTAAGCAATATAACAGATAAGGATACTCTCCGCAACATATCGCAGGAACATTATTTAATCTGACAGACCTAATTAATCTTTTAGAACTCTGCGCCGATGGTGAAATAATGGCGCGGTTTTTTGGAAACACCCGACCAATTATGTCTCCAGGCGGCATCATATTTCAAAACGAATATCCCCAAATTCACCCTCGCCCCAAAACCAAAGCCGGCCCTCAAATCATCAAGACTTGTTGTCCCATTAACGGTCCTGACCCCCCGAAAACCATCCTCTTCATACCAAGCGGAACCGATGTCGTAAAATATGGCGCCGTTTATATATCCTATTGTCAGCGGAAGAGGAAAATGCATTTTGAAATAATCGACAAAGGGATAACGGAATTCGATATTCGCTATAAAGTATCTATCCCCTGTTTGCTCATAATATTCATACCCGCGAACCGGTGTAGCCAATCGATTGAAATATATATCCTGAATGCTGTAAATATCCTCTTGCTTGATTTTGGGAGCGATCCAATTAGCCTCACCTCCCATATGAAATTCCTGGGGATCCCGTCCGAATGATGCCGCTCCCGCAAACCGCAAAACGAACAAATAACGCCTATTGATGTTCAGATAAGTCCTATAATCCAATTCAATCGTCCGAAAATCCGTATTGGATCCCAAAACATCATCGAACGATTGATTGTAATGGATAGCATATCGATGTCCGTTGACCGGACCGGTTATCCCCCAGAGGACAGTATCGTTTATCAAAGAAAGCGTCGCCATAAAAGATCTGCGTTTTTCGTTATCGAAGGGCGGATCCTGATATTTCCGTGATATGGATAAATGCATCGCCGACAAGTCCAGCCGCATAAATTTCGAGAAGGGCCTGCTTGCGGAAACCATTCCGCCATAAATCCCATCACTGAACAAACGATATATCGAATCGACATAATAGCTTTTGTTATGAAACAAACCGATGGCGTAATCGGTCCGTAAAGCGGTGTAAGAATAATATAACTGGATATTGGTCTGATCCAAAAAATTCCCGAGATTGGTCAATATGTAAATATTATGGTTCCCGAAAATATCGGAAAATGTCAAATATGTCTGCCCCAAAAAGCCAAAATATGTATCATAACCAACTGTCCCGGAAACGAAATCGGGGGTGAATTTCAATTTATATTTATTCTTGATCAATTTTCCGTTTTTGTCCTTATAAACGAATTCCTTACCTGCAGAAGTATCAGCTTTGGTTGAAGCCGTATCCGAAAGATCGGGGTAGGTCGAGTCAATCTCCACCTCCCCGGCGCGGAAAATATAATTGCTGTAATCGACAAGAGCCTTTTGAGTTGTATCGGGCTTTACTTTTTCTTTAGGAGTCTCCTCTTCTTCCCCGAAATGGGTGAATATCGATTTTGGATCTTTGGCTATAAATGGGGTGGGCTTCAGGCTTTCCCCATCTTTAACCGCAGGCTTAATTTTATTCATCAGGAAAATATCGAATCCCGCTTTTTGAAACCCGGAAAATGCGATTTTATCCCCATCGGGAGACCATGTCGGGGAAAAACATCCCGAGAGCGCATCGGTCACCGGATAAATGGTCCCGTCGGATAATTCCTTGATATAAAGGTTGTAAATACCGTTCCTGTCGGAAACGAAGCAGATACGATTGCCATCTGGGGAAACGGCGGGGTCGGTATTGATACCGGTCGTGTCCGTGATGGGCGTTATCTCTTTTGTCCTGATATTAAGCTCGAATAAATTATATGTACCGAACTTAAAGGTAGTATCATTGGGGGATTTTACGGTAGGTCTATCCGAAGAGAAAACCACCTTATCGCCTACGGGGAAATAATCAGGTTCCCTATCATCATATATATCATCGGATAAACGGCTGATCTTCTCGCTTTTCACATCGGCTAAATAAAGATCTTCTTTGCCCTTTTGGGTTGCGGAAAATACTATTGATTTGCCATCGGGAGAAAAATCCGGAGAGGATATGCTGTCGAATTTGAAGTGAAACTTTTTTATAACCTTCTTCTTTTTTATATCCATAATATTCAACCTATCATACCCGTTGCTCTTGGAGACAAAAGCTATATATTTGCCATCGGATGACCACGACAGCCCCGATTGATAGGTATGGAAAGATTCGTATTCTGCCGATTTGGCGCCGCGCACCAATTTCTCGATTATAGCCCCATCGATTGTGGAAATAATCAATATTTCGGGATATGATGATCTATCCGAGAAAAAAGCCAATCTGTCTCCGGACGGAGCATATTCCGGCTTCTCATTATAGAAAGAGTTATCCTTCTTATGGTCGGTAAGGGGTTTGGCGATATCTTTCGGCTCGGTCCTGATTGTGATTTCCGGCCAGTATTCTTTGCGCATAGCCAACTTCCATTCCTCATCGAAATCCTTCATATTTTTACCCAAAACGGATTTTATAGCTTTGTCCATAGTTAAAAGGAGCTTCCCCTTCATAAGGATTTCGGGAATCTTTTTCCCGCCGTATTTTACGGCGATATAATTCATCGCGGATTGACCTTCTTTATATACCAGAAATCCTCCCGCTATTTCAAGAGGATACAGATAACCGTTTATGGTCGCATCGCGCATATACATATCGGAGAATGTATCCCAGCCGTGCCGCGAGGAATATTCCGCAAATCCTTCGGCAAACCATAACGGGAGGTTAAAGAAGTATTGTTTGGAAAAAACGGAACCCAAGTTGTTTCCGTACAACAGATCATGGGTGACCGCGTGGGTAAGCTCATGGTGAAGGACATGGCGAAATTCCTCATAGGAACCATCGAAAGGGACCACTACTCTATTTTTGAAAGCTTCCGTAAATCCGCCGACACCTTCCTCGATTAAACTGCGGATAACATTGGTCTGTTGGAATTCATTGTGGGAATTGTATATTACAACCGGCACTCTATGTTCCAATTCATATTCCAGCTCGGCTGAGACCTCCAGATATGCCTTCTCCAACTCACCGGCGGCAAAATCGGCCAAACCGTCGGCATTCTGATAAAAATATATATCGAAATGTTCCGTTTGAATGTAGTACCAATCGAAGCTTCTATATTGCACCTTATTCTTGCCAAAGTATTGCTGCTCCTGCGAAATCGCCGAATTAAACGCGGACAGGGACAGAATTAAAATCAACGCCGTGAAATATAATTTTCGCAATTTTATAACTCCATTTATAGTCCGATAGTATTAAAATTCAATCCTGTCTGTTTCCAACATCAATCGGAGACCCTTTTGATGTCCGCCCCGACCGATTTTAACGCTTCATCCATTCTCTCATACCCCCTATCGATATGATAAACCCTTAAAACTTCGGTGGAGCCCTCAGCCGCCAAAGCCGCTATCACCAAAGCGGCGCCAGCTCGGATATCGGAAGCCATTACCGAAGTTCCCTTTAGTTTACCAACTCCATTGACAACCGCCCTATCCCCGGTTACCTTAATATCAGCTCCCAATCGCTTCAGCTCCATAGCGTGCCCAAAACGGTTCTCGAAAACCGTTTCCACGATTGTGCTTACCCCGTTGGAGACAGTGCTTAAGCTCATAAAACAAGCTTGCAGATCGGTAGGGAAACCCGGGAATGGGAAAGTCGTTATATCAACCCCTTTTAATCTATGAGGAGCGGAGATGAATAAACCTCCACCATCCCCGCTTATTTCCACCCCCATATTTTTCAATTTCATCAGTGGGAGTTTCAATTCTTCTTCGCTTGCGCCGTCAAGATAAAGTTCGCCTCCGCTGATTGCCGCAGCGCAAGCGTAAGTGCCGGCTACCAGTCTATCGGGCATAACCGAATAATGACATCCCCGAAGTAAATCAACTCCTTCTATTTCGATAAAGGTCGAACCTGCTCCCTTAATCTTCGCTCCCATCAAATTCAAAAAATCGGCGAGGTCGATTATTTCCGGATCGCAGGCGGCATTTACTATTCGGGTGGTTTGTTTCCCTAAAACGGATGCTAACATAATATTTTCCGTACCGGTATGACTCGGCCTATCGAAATACACCTCACCGCCCCGCAATCGCTTTGCTTCGGCTTTGATATATCCATCCTCTTCGGTAACTTCAGCCCCGAGGGACTGAAATCCCTTTATATGCAAATCGATAGGGCGGGATCCCAAGACACACCCTCCGGGTAGCGATACCTCGGCTTTGCCGAACCGTCCCAACAACGGACCCATCACCAAAAATGAAGCCCTCATCTTCCTGACCAAATCATAAGGGGCGCGGTAATTATCGATACTGAGAGCCGAAATAATTACTCTATGCTTATCAGGATCATAATCTATATTAGCTCCCAATACTTCCAAAACCTTCAGCATCACATCAATATCTCGGATATTCGGTACATTTTCGATAATGCTTTCACCTTCGGAGACCAATAAGGTCCCCGCCAAAATCGGGAGCGCGGCATTTTTGGCTCCCCCTATCGTTATCCGCCCTTTCAGTCTCCTACCGCCATTTATAATAAACTTGTCCATAATTTCAACTTATCCTTACAACCTTACTCAAGCTAATTTACATAATAGAGCTCAAACAAGCAATAAACGGTTTTATTCTTTTTTTATATAATCCTCATAAATTTTATAAACACACTCCCGTGGATTTTCAACTCCCTGCAGGCAGAATATCCGCCGGTGATTACCGTGGCAACGCTCACTTTCGGTATCGACCAAAATACCCATTGGACAACGCCGGCATTTTTTGGGTTTCGATTTAAGGAATTTCCCCGAAGATATTGCCGCGGAAGCTTTGCTTTTATCCCATATATAACCATCCCCCCGTTCGGAGAAAATAGGGCTTTTAAGCCGCATTAAAATTATCCTCCCCCTTTCGAGAGCCGCATAACAATAGAATTCCACCCTATCCCCGGCACGGAAACCATAGCGCTGTTGGAGAGATAAGCTGATATGCGCATATAATTTGTCATTAATAAAATCGGTTCCGAAATAACCCCGTGCAAATCCCATCAAGAAACCTTCCGCCTTCCTTCCGTTCTGGCTCCCATTTTCCACTATCAGAGGCTTTACATATTGGACGATGCCTGAGAATTCTATCCTTTTGAATTTGATATTTTCGAAATAAAACTCGAACTCCCGTAGCTCATCTAAAAAATTATCATATTCTTCAGCGGAGACGAGCAGTTTTGGGATGCGTTGATTTTTATCTTCGGTGAAATTGCGGCAGTAGGTACAATCCTTGCCCGGCGTTGTGAAACCTCGATGGCACCGTTGCCCCTGTTTAAGAGCGGAGCAGTTCCAGTGAAAATTTATACAGCCATCGGGATAACATTTTTTGACTTCGAGGATATGATATGCCGAAACGGAAAAATCGAAATTCTTATGCGCCGTATGTGTACAGCGAAAAATATCTCTTCTTTTAAGCGGGTTTCTTATTTCGACTTTCAGTTTTGTTTTTGGGATTCCCATTGTGGAGCGGTTCCTGAAATTTGTGCGGTGCCAATCTATCGGTAAAAGTAAAGATTTTCCTAAACCTTGAATCCTTTGATATCGATTATCTTATAGCAACAAAAACAACTTGAGTAAATTAGGAGGAATGTATAATAAAAATTGCCTAACACTCTACATAACGAATTGGATTTTGATCGCCTTTCCTAAATCTTTCTCCTACTGATTTATTGAGCAAATCAATTACGGCCGCTTCAACTTTTTTTGCTAAATATTCATCATCTATACCATGCAAAAGGATCTCGATCTGGGGTTCTTTGTTTTTGTTGCGTATTTCCCTTATTTTTTCGTTTATCTTCGATTTGGAGTCGGGGGTATCTTTTAAATGCGAGAATACTCGATTACCTTTGCCCTTCCCGACATAAAATATATCATTTGTATCGGGATCTAAGTAAATATAATATTTCAGCTTCCTCTTAATATCTTCATCAAACATATCGTAGGATTTCATCGATATTCTCCTTTAATAGAATAATTTTTATTTCGCACAGAATCCCCTCATAACCCAATTTATAATACGGAAACTGCGGAGTCAATTAAAAATATCCTCGCTCTGCGCAAATAAATAAAATAAACGGATTTATTTTCAAATATATGTTGACTTTTGAGATTGTGTCGATATATTAAAGCAAATCATAGGTTTCCCCCATTAATATTTTTAAGGATTGTGTTTAAAATTCACCCTTACAAAATTTAATCCGAAACCTTAAGCGCAATGAGGCGCAATAATCCGTTTATCCGGTTTTCGCTCAATCATATCCGATGAGCAAGCGGGGTAAACCAAATAGGAGAGGTAGATGAAACTCTACATCGGAAATCTGTCGCCCGAGACGACAGAAGACACGCTTCGCCAAACATTTGCAGGTCATGGCGAGGTGTCAAGCGTAAACATTATCAAAGACCGTTACACAGGCGAATCAAGAGGATTCGGATTTGTGGAAATGATCACTAAGTCGGAAGCTCAGGAAGCTATCTCCAGTTTGAATGGAACCGAATTAGATGGTAGGCAATTGAAGGTAAACGAGGCTCGTCCCCGCAACGATAACCGCGGCGGCAGAGGTGGAAACCGAGGAGGCGGCGGTCGCCGTTCTTGGTAGAAGCATAGCCTTATATCAATAAATAGACTTACCTGAAAAACGAGGGTTTGGTGATGAAGCCAAGCCCTCGTTTTGCTTTATAAAGAATATCTACGAGACAGTCGATTGGTTTGGATATCGACTCACGCCATTAACCATAATTCAATAGATATCAATCCCCCCTGAATAAAAAATACCTACTCCCGCATAATAAAAAAGCGCCTATCAGGATAGGCGCCGGCGATTCCTTAGAACCAAACCCTTCGGACGATTGTCCTTACTAAGATTTGACAGACAACCGCCGTTTGAGTATATTACAATAAAATAATAATAGTCAAAATTATTTATGTCAAGGGTTTTTTATGGAAACAGCTGAAAATAATTCCGTGCTTTTGGGATTGGATATCGGGCCGAACTCCATCGGCTGGTCGTTGCTACAACCCGACAATGGCACTTCGCCGGATGTCAATCTCATCTCCGGCGTTCATATCTTTGAGGGCGGACTGGATGATTTGGAAACCGACGGAAAAGGAAAATCAAGAAACTTGGATCGCCGCAATGCCAGAGCCGTTAGGAGATTATTGTGGAGGAGAGCCCATCGCCTACAAAAACTCGCGGTTTCCCTGCAAGGCGCGGGTCTTTTACCTGACAATTCCGATTTGGAAAATCCGCAACAACGGAATGCACTCTTCGATAAACTCGATAAGGAATTTAAATCGCCTTATCAACTCCGCGCTCGCTCTCTCGATAGTAAATTGGAACCTTATGAATTAGGACGGGCGTTGTATCATTTGGGGCAACGCCGTGGTTTTTTAAGTAACAGGAAAACTCCCGTTAAGGATGAAAAGGAATTGGGGGTCGTTAAAGGCGGGATCAATGACTTGAGTAAAAAGATATCGGAAGCCGGCGCCCGAACCTTGGGTGAGTATTTCGCAAATAAAGTGATTCCAGAAGGCGGGCGTGTCCGCGGTCATTATACCTCGAGACAAATGTATGAGGATGAGTTCGAGCTTATCTGGAACAAGCAAAAGGAATATTACCCCGATTTGCTGAATGACGAATTCAAGGAAAAAATACACCATCACATCTTCTATCAGCGTCCACTTAAAAGCCAAAAGCATCTCATCGGTGAATGTTCCCTTGAAAGGGGACGCAGGCGGGCACCGTGGGCGTTGCTCATAGCTCAGCGATTCAGATATCTACAGAGGTTGAACGACCTATCCTATTTCGATAGGGATGAGATGAGGGAGCGTAAAATTGAGGGTGATCAGCGGAAAATTTTAATCGAGCTTTTTGAAACTAAAGAAAAGGTTTCTTTTGGGGCAATTAGGAAGGCTCTGAAATTGAGAGGAATAAAATTTAATTTGGAACTGGGCGGAGAGAAGAATTTACCGGGCAACAAAACCACAGCAAGAATAATCAAAGCCATTGGGAAAACCAAATGGTTTAGCCTTTCCGAGCGGGAGAAAGAAGCTTTGGTCGTCGATTTAAGATGTATCCGCAAAGAGGAAACTTTGAAAAGGCGAGGCATTAAGGCTTGGGGCTTGGATGAGGAAGCCGCGGAGAAGTTCGGTACAATCCAACTTGAGGATGGATATTGTAATTACTCCCGCCAAGCCCTGCAAAAACTTCTCCCGCTCTTGGAAAAAGGCGTTCCCCTACAAACGGCAATCAAGGAACTATACCCGGAGCAATTCGAGAATACCGGCAAGCCGATGGATTCCCTTCCGCCTATTCTGGAATCCGGCTTACCGGAATTGAGAAATCCGGTTGTTATGAGGTCGTTGACCGAGATCCGCAAGTTGGTCAATGCTATCATAAAGCGGTATGGCAAACCGGATATTATCCGAATTGAACTTGCCCGCGAACTGAAGCAATCGCCGAAACAAAGGCAGGAAACGACAAAAAGGATGCGGAGAAATGAAAAAGAGCGAAACGATATAAGGGAACAAATTAGAAACGAAACCGGTATCGAAAATCCTACCTACACAGATATCCTCAAGGTGCGGTTAGCGAAGGAGTGTAATTGGGAATGCCCATATACCGGCACGCACATTTCTATGCAACAACTTATAGGACCCCATCCGCAATTCGATATCGAGCATATTATTCCGCATTATCGCTCGTTGGATAATTCATTCACTAATTTAACCCTCTGCGAAGCAAGGGAAAACCGCGAAGTAAAACGCAACAGGACTCCCTATGAGGCTTACCACGATACCGCCAAGTGGGAGGATATCATAAGGCGGGTCGAAAGGTTTGATGGGCCTATGCGGAATGCGAAATTAAGAAGATTCCTGCTACAGGGTGAGGAATTGGAAAAATTTCTGGATGGTTTCACCAACCGCCAGTTAAACGATACCGCCTGGGCTTCCAAATGGGCAAAGAAATATCTGGGTTTATTGTATGGCGATATCAAATCCAAAGGTATCGACAGCGCCGGCAAACTCAGAGTGCAAGCAGTCAGCGGACGGCTGACATCCGAACTTAGAAGGATCTGGGGACTAAACAACATCCTCGGCGATGGGAATACCAAATCGAGGGACGACCATCGCCATCACGCAATAGATGCTATTGTAATCGCTCTGTCAAACCCGGCTGTCGTCAAACAGCTCGCCGAAGCTTCGAAAAGAGCGGTTAACATCGGCGATAAATTATTGAAGGATTTCCCGCAACCTTGGGAAGGTTTCCATAACGATGTCAAAAGAGTGATAGATGGAATCATCGCTTCCCATCGCGTATCAAAAAGGGTTCGGGGCGCTCTGCATCAAGGCTCGAATTACGGGAAGCCTCGAAAGGACAAAAACGGCAATCAATATGTGCACATAAGAAAACCTATCGATGGTATATCCAAAAAGGAAGTGGAAAATATCGTCCATCCGACCACACGAAAACTCGTTATGGATAAACTTGCCGAATTGGGCGAAAGCGACCCTAAAAAGGCTTTCAAGGAAAAAGACAATCATCCCCGCCTGATGACGAAAAGTGGAGAATTCCCGATACATCGGGTTACCGTCCGTATGAACCTCTCGGCAACATTCCCGGTCGGTAAAAATTATCGGACACGATATGTAATCTCCGACAGGAACCATCACATCGAGATCGTCGAAAAACCGGACGGCAAATGGGATGGCTATGTGGTCAGTATGTTCGAAGCTTACCAGCGCAAAAAGAACGGCGAACCGATTGTAAAACGGGAATTTGAAAACGATGAAAAGTTCCTCTTCTCCCTCGCTAACGGGGAGATCATAGAGCTTGACGGTCCGGATAATAAAAGCCGGGCGCTTTATGTTATAAGGACTATACCGCAAAGCAAACAACTTTATTTCGTGCCCATAAATGATGCCCGAAAATCGGGAGATATCGGCAGAACAGGGCTTACCGCCATACCAAACGCTTTGAAATCCCGAAATTGCAAAAAAATGTTAGTAACCAAATTGGGGGAGGTGCGCTTTGCTAACGATTAGCAAAAATGATATAAAATAATTTCCCGCATAATCCGATAATAGTCATAGTATTATGTTATGGCAAATTATCGACCTTTCGGAAGAAGCCGCTTCGTTAAGCGTCCGCTACGATCAACTGATAATAAAGCGTGGCGAAAAGATAGATTCGGTTCCCTTGGAGGAGTTGGCGGTCCTGATTGTGGGGAATCCTCAGGTCCGCTACACAAATGCCGTTTTAAACGGCATTTGTGCCAACGGCGGATCTTTTATTGTTTGCGATGAAAAGCATATGCCGGCGGGACAGATACTGCCTCTCGCCGGTAATTTTATCCAAACCCGCCGCTTTACCGCTCAGATAAACGCCTCCCTGATTCTCAAAAAACGGATTTGGGCGCAAATAGTAAAAGCGAAAATCAAAGCGCAGGGAAAACTATTGGAGAGATTAAGGGACAGCGATTTTGGTTTATCCAATATGACCAAAAAGGTGCGCTCCGGAGACCCGGATAATATCGAAGCTCAAGCTTCAAGACGATATTGGCTTGCGCTTTTCGGACCATCGTTCCGCCGCATCCCTATGGGCAGGGATAATATAAATAGTATGTTGAATTATGGTTACGCCATATTGCGTTCTTTGGTTACGCGGGGTCTTTGCGCTTCGGGGCTTCATCCCTCTATCGGCATTCATCATCATAATCAATACGACCCTTTCTGTTTAGCCAATGACATTATGGAACCCTTGAGACCCCTAATCGATGAGGCGGTTTTTGAAACCATAAACTTTTTGGGGAACGATTATCCTCTGGATAAAACAAGCAAAGGCGTAATGCTGAACAATATTTACAGTCGTAAGTTAAGGATAAACAAGGAATCGAGATCTATTTTTGATGCCGTTTTGAAAATATCCTCATCGCTGACCGATATATTCCTGACGAAAAGGAAAAAGTTGATTTTGCCGGAACCGTAATATGACCAGAGGAAGAGAAAATCTTTCGGAGTATAAAGGAATGTGGCTTTTTACATTATTTGATTTGCCGGTTACGACCTCGGAAGCCCGCAAGGATTATGCGAATTTCCGTAAAAACTTGCTCAAACAGGGATTTACAATGCTTCAATACTCAGTTTATGCCCGTTATTGCTCCGATGAGGATAGGGGTAAACTAATAAAGAATAGGTTAAAAAGGGAGCTTCCGCCAAAGGGTGATGTTAGATTTCTGCTTGTTACTGACCGCCAATTCGGGAAGATGGAGGTTTTTACGGGCAGAAAAAGGGTATCGACCGAGAAAAAACCGAGGCAGTTATTCCTTTTTTAGCGACTTTAAAACGCCATAACCCCCTGTGTCTTTTAAGGATACAGGGGGTTGTAATATACTCAAACGGCGGTTCCCTGTCAACCCCAGCAGCGAACCATCGGTACCGTCATCGGTTATCAATATACTCAAACGGCGGTTCCCTGTCAACCCCAGCAATCGATACAATCGAAAAGACTTGTGTCGAAATATACTCAAACGGCGGTTCCCTGTCAACCCCAGCTTACAATTTTCAACAAC
>JALSTH010000021.1 GCA_026983835.1 Candidatus Zixiibacteriota bacterium
GTAAAACAGGATCGGCGGAGGGTTATAGATACTCTTGAGGCTTTCGGGGTAATTATAATCCTCATAGGTAATGGCGCCTATCTTATATTCGGTCAATTTCTCCAAAAAGAGTTCGGCTTCCTTAACATTATATCCCTCTTTTATAATTCGCGCTTGCTTGAAGCTTATTTGGGCCACATCGGCTATCTCCTCGACACTTGCGGAAAACAGATCCGACGGCGTCTTGAAATGCTCCAAAAATCTCCGAAACCTTATTTCCCCCACACCGGGAATTAAGGTCAGACCGATATAATCCAATAAACTGCCGTTATTCGGATGATCTTGAGGCTTCAACCTTTTTTCCTAAAACTTCAATCAATTCCCTTAACCCTTCTCCGGTAACTGCGGAAATTCTCAATACCCGAACGCCTTGAGAGATTAAATACTCCATTCCTTCTTTATCATCAATTCGGGTATCGATTTTATTGAGCGCTACAATTGACGGTTTTTCAAGAAGTTTGGGATTAAAGGAATCAAGTTCATTGCGAAGTTGATTAAATGTTGACTTTATCCGTTTTTCCGATATATCGATAATATATACGAGTATTTTAGTTCTTTCAATATGTTTTAGAAAATCTATCCCCAAACCCTTCCCCCGCGAAGCTCCCTCTATCAGACCGGGGATATCCGCCATCACGAAATTTCTGTATCGCCCATATTTCACAATTCCCAATACCGGTGATAAGGTTGTAAAAGGATAATCAGCTATCTTTGGTTTCGCCGAAGAAAGTCTCGAAAGCAGCGTGGATTTACCCGCATTCGGTAATCCGACCAATCCGACATCCGCTAACAGTTTGAGTTCCAAGGCAATTTGTTTTAGCTCGCCCGGTTCTCCTTCGGTAAAAATCCTCGGCGCTCGATTGGTGGATGATTTGAAACGATAATTCCCCTTCCCTCCCCTTCCGCCTTTGGCGATGACTACCTTCTGCCCCGATTCGGTCAAATCAGCGATTACCTCTCCCGAACTTACATCCCTGATAATCGTTCCTATGGGTACGGGAATTAACAAATCCCGCCCGCCTCTCCCGGTTTTAAGCGAGCTAGCCCCTCTTTTCCCGTTTTCGGCGCGGAATAACCTTTTGTATTTATAATCTCTCAAAGTAGATAAATTTTCGTCAACGACAAAAATAATATTACCGCCCTTGCCGCCATCGCCGCCATCAGGTCCCCCCTTGGGTACATATTTCTCGGTATGGAAACTGATAATCCCATCACCTCCATTACCGGCTTGAACGGTTATTTCCACATAATCTACGAACATAAGAAGGAAAACCTCGAAGCCTTTCGGAGGTTATTTGGAGTTTCCTCCAAGCAGTTTATTCAGGTTGTTCTGGAGCATCTCGACTTCAATACCGCGGTTTAATATACCGTTATTGGCAATAGATATCCTTCCGGTTTCCTCGGAAACAACCACGATAACCGCATCGCTGTCCTCACTCAAACCGATAGCCGCCTTGTGGCGGGTCCCATAGCTTTGATGGAAAACCGGGTTCTGGGTTAACGGCAGTGTACAGCCGGCAGCGGCTATAAATTCCCCCTGAATAACTATCGCCCCATCGTGTAGCGGAGTATGCGGGGCGAAAATCGTCACTATGGTTTCCGAAGAAACTTCCGCCCCAAGCTTCTTTCCGGTCTCGATTATATTGTTCAACCCCACATCCCTTTCAAAGCAGACCAACGCACCCCATTTCCGCACCGACAGCTGCTCGACCGCCCTGCAAACTTCCTCTACGGTATTCTTCGATTCGCTCTTAAGCAGCTTCCTGAATAATCTGTTCTGCCCCATTTGCATCAAAGCCCGTCTTATTTCCGGTTGAAAAATAATCACGAATACGATTATCCCCACCGTGGCGATATTGGTAATCAGCCATTTCAATGCGGAAAAATCCAACCAAAAGGCTATAAACGCCAATAGAGATAAAAATAACAATCCTATGAGTATCTGCCAGGATTTCGTACCCTTCATTAAGGTCAGAAGTTTGTAAACAATATAACTGACTATCGCGATATCGAAAAAATCTATCAGCGTGAATTTTATAAAGGCGATGTGGAACAGCTCAATCATTATAGAATATCATTTAATTTAGGATACTATTCGATTATTGCTTCAGCATCGATAATGATGCCATCTTTAACTTTTTTATAGTAAATCTTTTTTGCTTCTATTTTTTCACTTAAAGTCTTTTTGCTCTTGTAGGTTTCGGGTTTGATGCTTATCGGAATATTTCCAATAAATCCATCTATGCCTTTTGATTCTTCCTCAGCAGTTGCAAGGCGATACGATTCATTCATCAAATTTGCCACTTTGTTTAAAATAGCTTTTTGAAATCTCAATCCTATGAATGTTTTCACAATGACCAAATCTCTAATCCATCTTTTTATCATTTCATCATCTATCTCCCCTATCACTTCCCTGAAGTTTTGAATCATTTCTGATATCTTTTTAGTGGCATTTTCTATAGCATCAGGATACTGCTTGAGATACCATTTCTCCCATTCCTTCAATGTCCTGCCGGTGAACTCCTGTATCAGTTCGCTCATCTGCCCGACTACTACAGGTCTTGTACCCTGCGCATTTTGATTTGCCAAATTTATTATCTGTGTTGCATATTTGGGAAATTCTATAGGCTCTCCCCCCAATAAGGTCGTTATTTCTTCAGTTGTAATCTTAAGGCGTTTTCCCACTTATTCCTCTATTCGTTGCTATAGATAAGAATTTCCTTTTGTATTTGAAATCATATGTATCATCTACAACACAAAAGCCTTGCTTTATCAGGTGAGCATTGATAAAGGTCTTATTTTTCATATATACATATGCCATCAAAGTATTATTTGCATCATATTTTATTTCATCATATCTAAGAAATACCCTTCTTCTTAAGATTTTATTCCTTAAGAAATCTATGGCCTGTTCCTTTTTTGAGTTGGGCTTTATCCCGAGCAACCTTACGGTAATATCATTGGAGAGTCTTATTAAATCCGGAGCGAGTATTTCTGAAACAGTAAAATAATCCTCTCTATGGCTTCCATTATTGTTGTCCTGAAGACTAATTTTTGAACCGAATTTTAATTTTCTGGGATCAACCTTTTTGTCGAATTTAACAAGATCATAAAAAATATAAGGCAACTTATTGATCTCCTCCTGCCAATCGACTTCTTTTCTGTTTTGATCTTTTAGAATAAATTCATATCTGCTGAATAAAGGTTGGGTGGCTTTCTTAATTTTATCTTTGATGATAGAAGAGAACTTTTTATTGATTTCGTATCCTATGGAATTGCGATCGGTTAATATTGCCGCTACCGTAGTTGAACCACTTCCTAAAAAAGGGTCTAACACTTTTTCGCCCACAAATGTAAACATCTCTATCAATCGTTTGGGTAATTCTATGGGAAACATTGCAAGATGGCTTTTTTGTCGAACCCCATTAAAGTACCAATGTCCCGAAAAATACTCCTTCCATTTCTCCTTATCAATTTTAGAAATCTCCTTTATATATTTTGGTACCTTAGGTGCCTTGCCCGGCTTTTTAAATAGCAATATAAACTCATAGTCAATTTCTATTATGCCGTTTCTTGGATATGGGTAAGAACCCATTACAGTCGCCCCACCTGTGGTATTCATTGTTGTCTTTTTTTGCCATATAATAGCACCCATATAGTCAAAACCGATTGTTTCGCAGAATTTTATTATTTCTGTGCGGATTGGAATTACTTTATATCTACCATAATAAACTGATCTTGCGAACTGATCTCCAATGTTAATTGCCATCCTACAACCCGGATGTAATACCCTATAACACTCTTTCCAAACGAGGTTTAAATTATTGATATACTCTTCATAAGAATCATTGAAACCGATTTGATCCTGAGAGCCGTAATCTTTTAATTGCCAATACGGAGGAGAAGTAACGACTAAATGGACGGAATCGCTTTGAACTTCGTCCATCTTTCTCGAATCACCAATTATGCAAATATGGTTCGTTTTCATAATTGTTTTATCGTTATCGTTCACTTAAAGCCGCAACAATTTTCAAAGCATCTACTGTTTCTTTTATATTATGAACCCGTAATATGTCAACCCCGTTCAAGGCAGCCAAACAGGCGGCAGCCAAAGAACCGGCGAGCCTGTTCTCCACACTTGCCCCCGTTATAGCCCCGAGGAACGACTTCCGTGATGCACCGATTAAAACGGGTTTGCCCAATTCCCGAAAGCGGGAGATATTCCTTAAAATCTCAAGATTCCCATCTACTGTTTTCCCGAACCCTATCCCCGGGTCCACCACTATTTTCGAGGAATCAACTCCCCGCGCTTCGGCATAATCAATCCTTTCTTTCAGAAACCCGGTTATCTCCCCGATAATATCTTCATAATAAGGATCCTGTTGCATATCCTTCGGAGTTCCTTTCATATGCATCAATATCAGCCCAACACCCCGCCCAACCGCTACATCGATCATATCCTCATCGAAACGCAGAGCGGATATATCATTTATTATATCGGCTCCGACCGCAATCGATTCCTCCGCCACTCGCGATGAAGTCGTATCCACGGATAAAAGAGCATCCGTTTCACCGCGCAGCTTTTCCATCACCGGGCAGACCCGGTCCATCTGCTCCTGCGGGCTTACGGCATCCGCTCCCGGACGGCTCGATTCCCCGCCGATATCGATAATATCAGCCCCTTCTTCAGCCAAAGCGATTCCGCGAGCAACCGCCTTTTCGGGACTATAATATAACCCTCCATCGGAGAAAGAATCCGGGGTTACATTAATAATTCCCATTACCAAAGGCCTCTCGGGATATCGCCTTAGATTTATCGGGTGTTTTACTTTTCTGGATTTCGAGCGAGTCTTTTCCACGGATAAGTGATACCCGGACTTCAAATTCAACGATTATTGTTAATTAAAAATAAAGCCTCTTCGCGGGTGGCATCCCTTCTGAATGCGCCCCGTATCGCCGAGGCTATCGTTCTTAGTCCCGACTGATGAAGATTGCGCATAGTCAAGCAAAGTTGCTCCGCTTCGGTGATGACAAATACGCCCATAGGTTTCAGGACTTCCATTATCACATCGGCTATTTCACCGGTCAGCTTTTCCTGAATTTGGGGACGGCGCGCCAGACAGTTTACGACCCTCACCAAAGAGGAAAAACCGGTTACCCTATTCCCTTTGGGGATATAGGCGATATGAGCTTCCCCGAAAAACGGCAGAAGATGATGCTCACACATCGAATAAAAAGATATCCCTTTGGCAATAATCATTTCTTCCTTATTGAAGGCGGTAAATATCTTCAGAAATTTGCGGGGGTCTTCATAGATATTGCCGAAAAACTCCTCATAAAAATCGGCAACGCGCTGGGCGGTCAATTCCATTCGAGAGGCATCGACTCCATCCCCTAATCCGGCGATCAATTCTTGAGCCCCTTTGTAGATTCTTTTCTTATCAATCATTGGGAGGCTCACCCACATTAACGGTTTCCAATGGTTCGCCTTTAATTATCTTGTCTATCTGATTTCCATCCAAGATTTCGCGCTCGATCAACGCCCTTGCGAGTTTATGCAGGATATCGATATTCTCCGATAGGAGCCTTACAGCCTTTTTCTCGGTTTCCATAATTATGTTCCGAACTTCCTCATCGATAGCTTCCGCAGTTTTTTCCGAATAATCGCGTCTTTGGCTTATCTCCCTGCCGAGGAATATCTCCTCTTCTTTTTTTCCGAAAGTCAGTGGACCGATCTTATCCGACATACCCCATTCGCAAACCATCCTCCTCGCTAAATTAGTGGCTTGCTCGAGATCGTTTCCCGCTCCGGTGGTTAGATGGTCGAATACAAGTTTCTCCGCCACACGACCGCCCAATGCACAAACAAGACGGATTTCCAAATACCTCTTGGAATAGGTGTGCCTCTCATCGATAGGCAAATAATGAGTTGAGCCGAGTGATAATCCACGGGGGATAATCGTAACCTTGTGAACCGGGTCGGCACCCGGAATAAGTTTCGCCAAAAGGGCATGCCCCGCTTCGTGGTAAGCGGTACTCTTTTTCTCGTCCTCCGAAAGCACCAAACTTCTCCGCTCCGCCCCCATCATAACTTTATCCTTCGCATCCTCGAAATCAATCATCTTAACTTTATCGCGATTCCTCCGAGCCGCCAAAAGCGCCGCTTCATTAACCATATTGGCAATGTCGGCTCCGGATAATCCGGGGGTTCCTCGAGCCAACACTTTCAGATCCACATTGTCGTCCATTACGATAGTGCGGGTATGAACACGGAGTATCCCCTCCCTGCCCTTGGCGTCAGGCCTATCCACAACTATCTGGCGATCGAACCTCCCCGGCCGCAAGAGTGCTGGGTCTAAAACATCAGGTCTGTTGGTGGCTGCCAATAGAATAACCCCCTCATTCGATTCAAAGCCGTCCATCTCGACCAAAAGCTGATTTAGGGTTTGCTCGCGCTCATCGTGTCCACCCCCTAAGCCCGCTCCTCTATGCCTTCCAACGGCATCTATCTCATCGATAAAAATTATACAGGGGGCGTTTTTCTTCCCCTGATCAAAAAGATCCCTAACCCTAGATGCGCCCACACCGACAAACATCTCTACAAAATCCGAACCGGACATACTAAAAAACGGCACGCCGGCTTCACCAGCCACTGCCCGGGCTAACAGCGTCTTTCCTGTTCCAGGAGGTCCCAACAGGAGAGCTCCTTTGGGGATTTTACCGCCGAGCCGTTGGAATTTCCCGGGATCCTTGAGAAATTCGATAATCTCCTCAAGCTCCTCCTTGGCTTCATCCGCCCCGGCGACATCATCGAAGGTTACTTTGGGCCTATCGCCGGTTAAAAGCCGTGCACCTGATTTGCCGAAGGAAAAAATCCCCTTTGTCCCGCCACCTTGCATCTGACGGAGCATAAAAAGCCAAAACACGATGAGCAATAACCAGGGTAAAGTGGAAAGAAGTATCGAACCCCAATTCAAACTTACCGGTTCAGCTTTTATGGCAACTCCCGCATCGCTTAATTTTTTCACCAAGGTCGGGTCATCGAAAGGAATATAGGTTTTGAACTTTTTGTAAGTCTCTTTATTTCCACCTACCAATTTGCTGTACGGCTCTTTGAAATCCCCATGGATATCCTTCTCGATAAAAGTAACTTTGCCGACATTCCCGTTGTCAACCTGCTTCATAAAATCCGAATAGCTGATTTCAACAACCTTTTCCTTCCCCCCATAATACAGCTGGACAAAGAGGACTGACAAAAGGATAATCATAACCCAAAAAGCGAGAGTCCGCCCCGCTTTTTTCCAAGGCAAGTCCGGACCTAATCCTCCACCGCCCTTATCGGAACTACCTCTTTTCAAATTTAGTTTGGTAGGTTTTTTACCCTGTTCGGATTTTTTATCATCCGACTTGAAATTATCTGACACCATTTTATAACCTTGCTATATGCGGTAGATTACGGTAAAACTGATTGTAGTCCAAACCGTAGCCAATAACGAATTGATCCGGTATCTCAAACCCGTAGTATTTAATGGGAACCTCCAATTTTCGGCATTCCGTCTTATTCAATAAAGTCACAAATTCCAACGATGAAGGGTTCCTCACGCCCAATATTTTTAATATATAATTCGATGTCAAACCGGTATCGATTATATCCTCCACTATCAGCACATTGCGATTCTCGATGTTTACACTCAAATCGGAAATAAGCCTGACGACACCGGTGCTTGAAACCCCACCATCATAACTCGCCACAGTTAGAAAATCGACTTGATGGGGGATAGTCATCTTCCGTACCAAATCAGCTAAAAATATAAAACTCCCCTTCAAAACCCCAACCAAAATCGGAGATTTACCCTCATAATCCTTATCTATATGAGCCGCAAGCTCCGCAACTCGATTTTGAATCTTCTCTTCGCTTATTAAAATTTCACTCTGCATATTCTATCTTCAGTATTCTTTTAGTATTCGAATTTATCTTGAAATCATCGGAGATACGAATCCCCACAACCCAAGCGATTTTTCCGCCGGAGATCAACACTAATTTCGATCGTTTCTGAAATGAAGGGATTTTCCTTTCGGCGAGCAAATCGAAAACCTTCTTATGCCCCTTCATCCCTAAAGGTTTGAACTTATCTCCTTCCCGAGCATTTCTTATAATTGCGGGATTTTCAAATTTATCGTAATCCAAATAAGCTGTATTTTCATTTTCGGTTATATACTCATCCTTACTTAATGTTGCCTTAATTATTTCGCCATTAATTGTAAATTCACCGCTTTTATCCCCATATCTTC
>JALSTH010000022.1 GCA_026983835.1 Candidatus Zixiibacteriota bacterium
GCTCGATAACCTTTTTAAGGCTTGCCTCAGTTAAAGTTCCAAATACAATCGCACCGCCGATTATTTCAGCCGCTACATCCTTGAACTGGGCAACCTTACCTATCCTCCCTAATCGGCACAATTCCAACAATCGCTCCACCGATTGAAAATCGGAAGGATGTTTTTGCTTACCGAAGGCTTTTATCACCTCTCGGATGATACTTCGCCTTACCGAAATATGATACCGAAGAAAACCGCTTAAATCAAGTATTATTTTCGACTTATCCTTATCAATTAAAAGCTTGGATACAGCATCGATTGCCTCTTCGCTTAAATGCTCATCTATCTCCCGAGAAATAAGCGATAAGCGGGACAGGGAATCATCGATGGAGGGATTGAAATGCTTTTTCAGATATGGTAATAGGTTGTGCCTTATTTTATTACGGGTGAATTTTATATCTTTATTACTGGTGTCTTCGACAAATCCGATTCCTGCTCTGTTAAGATACTCTCTAATCTCAACTGCGGGAATATCTAAAAGCGGGCGGATGATATTATCGTTGATCGGTTTTATCCCCTTTAGACCCGAAACCCCACAGCCGCGCAAGAAATTCAATAAAACCGTTTCCACATTGTCGTCCCTGTTGTGCCCTACGGCTATTTTATTGTAGTTATGTTTTGATGCTGTTTCTTGAAGGAAGTTATACCGGTATTCACGGGCGGCTTGTTCCAATGAGAACCCATTCTCTTGCGCATATTTCGGTATATCGGCTGATTCTATATAAAAGGGAAGATTCAATTGCTTCGCCATATTTTCAACAAATAAACTATCGGATTGCGCCTCTTCCCTGATACCGTGATCAAGATGGGCAACCCCCAATCGGCAGCCGACGGATTTTCGCAATTCACACAAAGATATAAGCATCGCCACCGAATCCGCTCCTCCCGAACAAGCTATTAAAATTCTATCCTCGGAATCTATAAGATGATGAGCATCAACATATTCAGCTATCCGCTCCGACAATTCGCCGAAATTTCCCATCGCCATACCATAAAAAAACTATCCCGACCGTAAACAATTAAGCCGCCGTTCGGTCTCAGATATTGTGTATATTACCCGCCAAAATTTATATCTTTCTCCAAAACGAAAAGTTCCTCTTTGAAATATTTCTCAAAAGCGGCGAACACATCAGGATCGAAAGCCTTCCCGTCATCGCTTCTCATTACTTCCAAAGCCTTTTCGGAGGGCATAGCTTTGCGGTAATCCCTGTCGGAGGTCAAAGCATCGAATACATCCGCCACAGCTAATATCCTCGCCCCAAAAGGTATATCCCCACCCCTCAAACCGACGGGATAACCGGAGCCATCATATTTCTCATGATGCGCCCCCGCTATTACCGGGACATCTTTATACTGCTTGGAAAAATGCATTTTGGATAAAATCTCGGTGGTCTTCGCCGCATGGGATTTCATCTGTGAGAATTCTTCTTGAGTTAGCTTGTCGGGTTTGGTGAGGATATCATCTTTGATAGCTATTTTCCCGTAATCGTGAAGATATGCCGCGACCTTTATTTTTTCTATCTCATAATCATCCAACCCCAGATATCTGGCTATGCCGCAGGAATATTCAGCCACTCGGGCGGTATGCCCCGCCGTATAATGATGCTTGGCATCTATGGTGGCTGCCAAAACCTCGATAACCGAATGAAAGGTCATCTTCAATTCGCTATAAAGCAAAGCGTTCTCCAAAGCGTTTCCGGCGAAACCGGACAGGGATTTCAAAACCTCCTCATCCTCAGAGTCAAAAGCCCCTCCCTTTCGATTGAGAACTTGAATTACGCCGATTATCTCGCCCGACGAGTTTTTCATAGGGCAGGAGAGAAGGTTTTTGGTCTCGTATCCGGTGTGTCGGTCTATCTTACGATTGAAGCGTTTGTCGGAATAAGCATCGGGGACATTGATAATCTCGCCCGAAAGAGCCACCGCTCCGGCAATACCGCTGTCAATGGGAATTTCTATTCTCCCTTCTCCCATAGCGGCTTTGGTCCATAGAAGGCCTTTCTCGTAATCGACAACATAAATAGAACATCGTTCGGCGTTTAACAGCTGGGATGTCCTGGAGGCGATGATAGTCAACAACTTATCAACTTCCATCACGGAATTGAATGCTCTCCCGACATCGAGAATCAGGTTCAATTTTCGATTGTAAATATTATCGATTGTTTGTCGCATCTGCGTTTTTCCCTTCCTGCCGGGGCTTTTCCTGCAAAATCACGCGGACGGTGTCAATCCTTTGACCGAGCAGTTTTTCCACAACGAATTTCAACTTCCCGATTGTTATCGCCTGCCCTTCATTGGGGAGGCTCCCCACTTGGTCATAGATAAATCCAGCCACCGTCTCGAATTCATCATCAGGCAGTCCCGCTTTTATTTCCTCATTTAAGTCCTCCAAACTGACATCCCCATCCACAAGGTATTGTCCCTGTTTAACTTCACGGATAGGAGGAAATTCCATATCATATTCATCCTCTATTTCACCGACTATCTCCTCAAGTATATCCTCCATCGTTACGATCCCTGCCGTGCCGCCATATTCATCGATAACCAATGCGAATTGATTCTTGGATAATTTCATATCGCGCAGAAGCTCATCAAGTTTCTTGGATTCCGGAACTATCAGCGGTTTGCGGGCTAATTGTCTTAATGTCATCTTCCCGGAAGATATTAATTCTTCCTTCAGGAAAAGGTCCTTGACAAAAATTATTCCGATTACATTGTCGATTCCATCCTTTACCAATGGGAAACGGGAATGACCTGTTTTCTCAACGAAGATCCGTATTTTCTCGAAAGTATCGTCTTCCTCGATGTAATTTATCTTCACTCTGGGAATCATAATCTCCCGCACCATCGTATCACCCAACTCAAAAATGGAATGAATCATTTCCTGTTCATCTTCTTCGAGATCTATATCCCCCTCGGACGAAGCCTTTTTCAGGGTTTCCATCATCTTCTCTTCGATATCCTGACCATTCTGTTCCGCCTTATTTTCCTTATAGAATGGAAATAGTTTTTTGATAAATGAGAACATTACCTCCTACACCTGTTTTAAATAATTCTCCTGAAGGGCTATCATTTTACTCCTATTATCTTTATCGGTATGGTCATAGCCCAATAAATGCAATAAACCATGAATTAATAATCTTTTTACTTCCTGTTTTATGAACACAGAATATTCTTTCGCCTGTCGGCGAGCTTGGGGAAGGGATATATATATCTCCCCGAGCAGGTCGTTATCATCGAAATTAAAGGAGATAACATCCGTAGTGCTGTTTTTCCCGAAATACATTCGGTTTAATTCCGTTATCCGCTTATCGCCAAGAAAAATAATGTTTACCGCTTCGCCATAACGCTTTTCTTTTCGGAGAACTTTTTCAATCGTGTCGATAACCTCTTTTCTCCTGATTTTATAGCTTCTATCCTCAAAAAAAACATTTATGGTTTCTTTCTCCGCACATTTATTCATCTTGGGAAACTTCCATTCTCCGGATATTTTATCCGTTTATGGAAAATAGCGGTTAAAATATAAACGAAGCTATCTTCGATTTTATGCAGATCGCTTATTGTCAAGTTGGATTCCTCCAATTGTCCGGAAATAAATTTATCGAGGATAATTTTATTGACCAATTTTCGCATCCTCGCCGGGGTGGGGTTATCCAAAGTCCTCGAGGCCGCTTCGACCGAATCGGCTAAAGCGACAATTGCGGATTCCTTAAATTTAGGTTTGGGACCCGGATACCTACAAGCAGCAGCTTCCTCCTCGCTGGCGCCTGTCTTCAGCGCTTTCTGATAGAAAAAGCTCATCACGGAATCGCCGTGATGCTGTTCGATAAAATCTATAATAATTTGTGGTAATCCCGCTTTCTTCGCCATCTCCCTCCCCTCTTTCACATGGGATTCCAAAATCAGGGCACTCATCGAGGGGGTTAGTTTTTCATGCTTATTTTCCGCTTCTATTTGATTTTCCACGAAATATTCGGGCTTCAATGTTTTCCCTATATCGTGATAATAAGCTCCGACTCGAGCCAAAAGGGAATTGGCTCCTATCGATTTAGCCGCTTCCTCAGCCAAAGTCCCCATTAAAATGGAATGGTGATAAGTACCCGGAGCTACCAGCGAAAGCCTTTTGAGCAAAGGATGATTGAGGTCCGATAATTCCAATAAGGTTATATCCGTGGTTATTTTGAAAACGGATTCGAATAGCGGGAGCAAGGCTATAACCAAAAGCGGGGATATAAATCCGTTGAACATCCCATACCCGCAGGATCTCAAAACATCGACCACCGGTTTCAACTGAAGCGATTCCACACTATAAACCGAGACGAGATAAGCTAATGTGGTATATAAAATAGGCCTGTAAAAATCGTGACGATGCCTGACTTTCCTGACGCTGTAAGCGGAAACGGTGCCGACGATTAAAGAAACAAAGGCGATGGAAAAATCGAAATTCCGCACTACGCCTATCAAAAGTGAAATCACCACCGCCATCAAAAGCCCCGTTTCCACATCGAATAAAATAGTTAAAAGCATTACTACCAACGGGATAGGGATTAGATATGGTGATAGGTGCCATTGGAAATCCAAAAGATAGGTAAATAAAACAGCAATAATCGGGAGCAAAGCAACCAACAGCATTTTCCTAATCGAAGTATAAATATCCCTTTTGAAATACCGAATAAAAGCCGAAGCAAAAGCGATTAAGAAACCGATAAAAAGAAAACGGGCAATTATCGGGAACCAACGGGTGGCAAACAGATTTTGTCCCTTATTGACCCCTTTGAGAGTCGCCAATGATTTCAATTCCTCAAGGTGAGCTTCAGTAACCCGTTCGTGCTTCCGAATTATGGGCTCGTCTTCCAAAACCATCCCCTTATATGGGCTAATGGCATCCAATGCTTCTTTTTTGGCTTTCTCGGTCAGTTCTATGCTAAAAGTCAAATTCGGACGGATTAAAAACTGAAAAGCCGCAGACATCGCATCGACTATTTTACGATTGCTGGAATGCTCGGAAATTATCGTTTGTACCAAATTGATGGACGAGGAGATATCGTGAACCTGATTGCGGGGGCGGGTAATCTTTTGTTTCCCTTTGACTATCACCACCAACGGGTTACCGGAAAGCGGAACATTCCCCAAATTGTCAATTATTCCCGATTCCGACAGGGAATCGACAATAGAAATGATTATAGGTTTAAATCTCGAAAAAACCCTTTTATTACTCAATATTTTTACCTGCTGGGGGGCTAAACCGGAATAAAGCGAAATAAAATCCTCCAAATTTCTCGAGGTTTTCCCTTTTTGATTTAACCTATCGAGATCATCGAAAAATTGGCGGAACGATTGCCTTACTGCTTTGGTGACGGACTCATCGTATACAAGATACGGGGAAATATTCTTCAGCACCTTTTCCCGTTCCCGCTTTAACTCCACAGGAGTTTTCTTGATGTAAAAATCGAACGGAGCATAAATATCGCGGGTTGCCAACGAACCGAGTTTTGGCGCCTCCAAAGGCATATACAACGATTCGATCGGAAAGGAAAATGTTATTCCCAACGCTATCAGAAGCAGGAATATAACTCTGAAAGTATTGGAATGCATCCAATGCCTCAAAGTTGCAGAGAGGCTTTCGTTTATCCCCAACCCATTTGAGGGTTTACGAAAATACCGTTCCTCTTTATCCTTATGAAAAATCTTTTTCCTGTGTTGCTTATTTCCCACCCTTGCGCCCTTTTTTTATCTCGTATTTCTCATAAGCCTTGATAATGTCCTGAACAAGGCGGTGGCGGACAACATCTTTTTCGGTCAACATCACAAAGGATATGCCCTTTATTCCCGATAGTATTTTACGGGCTTGTATCAACCCCGATGCCGATTTCCTCGCCAAATCGATTTGGGTAATATCCCCCGTGATGACCGCCTTTGAATTTTCACCAAGTCGGGTCAATAACATTTTCATCTGTGCCCGAGTGGAGTTTTGCGCTTCATCCAATATCACGAAAGCGCTGTTTAAGGTCCTCCCCCTCATAAAGGCAAGAGGAGCTATCTCTATAATCCCGGTCTCCATCAATTTCTTAATTTTGTCGGCGGCCAACATATCGTGCAAAGCATCATAGAGAGGTCTGAGGTACGGGTCCACCTTCGCCCTGATATCCCCCGGCAAAAATCCCAAAGACTCCCCCGCTTCGACCGCAGGCCTAACCAATATTATACGATTGATAATTTTATGTTTGAAATAGGAAACCGCTTTAGCCACCGCCAAATAAGTTTTTCCCGTACCGGCGGGACCTATCGCAAAAACTATGTCATAATTGTCTATCGCTTTCAAATACTGCTTTTGCCCGACGGTTTTAGGCCTTATCTCTTCCTTCGTCGTAACCGAAGTGATAAACCCTTCGTTTCCAATTTTACTGTATGGAGAATCGATTCCATCTTTTACCGAGGCGATTGAATAATAAACATACCTTTCGTTCAACTCGCCCCGCTCGTTGATGTAGCGGCATAAATCCTCAATCACATATTTAGCTTTCTCCACCTCATCCCTTTTACCGGCGATTTGAATTAAATCCCCGCGGGAAATTATCTTAACCCCTAATTCCCCCTCGATTAAAGATATAAAAGAGTGATTTAAACCGATAAGAGATCTTAAGTCGGTATTGCCAACCTCCACATTGGCTGTGATTATCTCCTCGTTATTAATACGACCTCCGAATTACCGTTTTAGGATTTTAAGACCCAATTCCTCAAGCTGGGACGGATCTACCTCTGAAGGAGCCTCATCCATAAGGGATTGAGCAGCTGTAGTCTTCGGAAATGCTATCACATCCCTAATCGACTCCGAGCCGGTGATAATCGCAACTATTCTATCCAAACCGGGCGCCAATCCGCCGTGCGGCGGCGCCCCATATTCCAAAGCCCTCAATAAAAACCCAAACATTTTCTCCACCCTCTGGAGCGAAAAACCCAAAACACGGAATATCTTCTCCTGTATCTCGCGCTTGTGATTCCGTATCCCGCCCGACGCTATCTCCACGCCATTTAAAACCAAGTCATACTGTCTCGCTCGGATTTTCCGCCATGGATGATTATAATCCCCTTTATTTATATCGGTATTAAAACCCTCTTCCAAAAGGGGAATATCATCATCATAAGGAGCCGTTACGATATTGTGCATTGCGTCATATCTGTTTTCGCTCTCGTTGTATTCGAAAAGCGGAAATGTGTGCACCCAAAGGAAACCCCATTCGTTGAGTTTGGGAATATCATACTTGTCAACTATTTCCCGGCGCACAGCGTCCAGTGCCGCTCCGGTGATTCCGAAATCGCCGGCGGCTATAAAACATATATCCCCGACCTTAAGGTCAAATCTTTTTTCAATCCCCTTAAGTTCCTCTTCGCTGAGGAATTTGCTGATAGACGAACGGAAACCCTCAGCGGTCAATCCGATATATGCTAATCCTTTCACGCCTGCGGATTTGGCCACTTCCTCCAAAGAAGAAATCTCTTTCCTCGATAAACCCGCTCCTCCCTCGAATTTTATCCCTCGAATTTTGCCTCCACCCGCTATGGTCCCGGAGAAAACCTTGAATTCGGTATTTTTAAGCAAATCGCTTAAATCGATTATCTCCAAACCGTAGCGTATATCCGGTTTATCGGAGCCGTACCGTTCCACAGCTTCCTGATAAGACATTCTTGGAAAAGGCGTATCCAAACTTACACCCAAAACTTTCTCAAAGACATAGGAGAACATCCCCTCCGCCACACCCCAAACATCCTCTTCGGTGACAAAGGACATTTCCATATCGATTTGGGTATGCTCCGGTTGTCTGTCGCTCCGCAGGTCCTCGTCACGCAGGCATCTCGCCATTTGAAAATACTTATCGAACCCGGAGATCATCAAAATCTGTTTGAACAGCTGGGGCGATTGCGGCAGAGCGTAAAACTTGCCCGGATTGGTTCTGGAGGGGACGATATAATCGCGGGCACCCTCCGGGGTGGATTTAATCAACAGGGGAGTCTCTATTTCCAAAAACCCTTGCGAATCGAGATATTTCCGAACCGCCATAGTAAACTTGTGCCTCAATATTATCTTGTCCCGTAGAATAGGCCTTCTCAGGTCGAGGTAGCGATATTTCAGCCTCAACTCTTCGGAAGCATCGACATCATCCTCTACCAAAAACGGCGGTGTCAGAGACGGATTTAAAACCTCGAAGCTCTCGGCGATAACTTCTATTTCTCCGGTAAGGCGATTTCTATTTTCTTGACCTTCAGGCCTTTTGGAAACAATCCCGCCGACCGAGATAACATATTCATATCGTAATTTGCCCGCTTCCTTCATTTTTTCGGGCGGGAGCCTATCGGGATTGAAAACCACCTGTGTTATTCCGTATCTATCACGCAAATCGATAAATTTCAGCCCGCCGTGGTCCCTCCAAGCATTGACCCAGCCATTGAGGATAACCCGTTTCCCCTCATCCGTCGCAGTAAGTTCACCGCAGGTATTCGTTCTTTTAAGTTTTCTCAAATCAGTCAAACTATCCTCTATTTTAAAATCTATTTATCGGTGTTAGGAATTATGCTCAAGGGTATCTCTGTTTGCTCCCCGGTTTCCATATCCCTCAGCAGGTAAACCCCCTTGGAGAATTCATCATCCCCGATTATTACGACTCTTTTAGCGCCTAATTTATCAGCTTGTTTCATTTGGGATTTGAGTGATTTCCCTCTGAAATCTATATTCACCGAATTTCCCTTATCCCTTAGTCTTTCGGCAAATTCCATAGCGGTTGTTAGGATTTCATCGTTGGTCAACGCAATAAAATAATCCAGCTGCGGTTTTGGAGTTTCATATCCCTCGCTTTGCTCCATCGCCATAATTATCCGTTCTATCCCCGCCGCAAAACCAAAAGCAGGCGTGGGTTTCCCCCCCAATTCCTCCACCAAAATATCATATCTGCCGCCGCCGGAAAGCGAATTCTGGGAACCCAATGCCGTTGAGGTTATCTCATAAACCGTTTTGGTATAATAATCGAGACCACGAACCAACCGTTCGTTTATTGAGAACTCGATATCCAACTTATCCAATATATGCAAAACCTTATCGAAATGTTTTCGGCAATCATCACAAAGGTAGTCGCTCATCACCGGAGCATCTTCCAATTGCGCCTGACAGCTTTGCTTTTTACAATCGAAGACTCTTAAAGGATTGTTATGGTATCGGAGTTGACAATCGCTACAAAGTTTTTCCAATCGAGGTTGTAGGTATTCTTTTAAGGCGCGACGGTATCCCTGACGGCAATTCGGATCGCCGATGGAGTTTATCATCAGGTGCGTATCGGTTATGCCCAACTCTTTCAAAACCCGTAGATTCAGGATAATACCCTCGACATCGGCATATGGGGAATCGGTCCCTAAAATCTCTATCCCGAATTGATTGAACTGCCTTTTGCGTCCCTTTTGGGGTTTTTCCTGACGGAACATCGGCCCGATATAATACAATTTCGCAATAGGGAATTTGACCGAAAGGGAATGCTCAACATAAGCACGCACCACCGATGCCGTTCCCTCAGGCCTAAGGGTTAAACTACGCTCACCCATATCCAAGAAAGTATACATCTCTTTGGAAACGATATCGGTAGACGCCCCTATGCTTCTTGCGAAAAGCTCCGTATATTCAAAAATCGGAGTTATTATCTCCCGATAGTTATATAAGGACATTACCCGACGGATCGTATCGGCGACATATTGCCAAGTTGCGCTTTCCGGCGGAAGGATATCATCCGTTCCCTTAATTCTTTTAATCGGTTCCATCATCGGCAAATAATAAGTATGTTTGGAATATGTCAATAGATATAAGTTTTAATGCGCCCATTATCATCAATGAATAAATGACTTCGTTTTTAAAATAAATCCGCCTCAATCGGTTTCTATAATCTTATACTCGTGGGTTATTTCCGCGGAATGTCTCAGCATCGAGGTCGCCGGACAATATTTCTCGTCGGTCAATTCTATGGAGCGCTCCACATCGGCGGGTTTGATATTCTTCCCATAGAAGTTATAATGCAGTTTTATTTTAGTGAATATTTGAGGGTGTTCTTCCGCCCGCTCGGCTTCTATCTCCATATCGAAATTTTTAATCTCAACCCTTTTCTTCCTTAATATGGAAAGGACATCCATCGCCGCACAACCGGCAAGTCCCATCAATATCAACTCCATAGGACGAGGACCGGCGTGAAATCCACCGAACTTTTCTGGTCCGTCCATCGTAACCCAATGATTGGAATCACCGAACGCAGCTAATGCTATACCATCAATTAATTTTACCTTCGCCTTCATAAATCAGAACCTTTCTATTTTTGTAGTATTCCTTAAAATGTCGAAAACTATTACTATCGGCGTTGACCTCATTTGTCAATATTTATTTTCCCGCCGATTAACGCTATGACGGTTATCGAAAGATTTATTAAACGATTAAACGATAAACAAATCACTTTTGTTTCCACCATAAGTAGTTTCAAAAAACAATCATCCCTTCAAAGCGCCCATAGTCAAACCGGAGATAATGCGCTTTTGGAAAATAAAAAAGAGTATTATCACCGGCAGGGAGGAAATCATCGAAGCGGCGAAAAGTTGCGGGAAGTTTATGGATTGATACCCCTTAAGCAACGCTAAAGCAACCGGAAGAGTCCTCATCGAATCGGATGAGGTTAGGATAAAGGGATATAAAAAGGAATTCCAATTGGTCAAGAAGACCTGAAAAGCCATCACCGCCAATGCCGGTTTCGCCAAGGGCATCACAATTCTGACGACGATATAAAAATCCCCCGCCCCATCGACCCGAGCGGCATCCTCAATTTCACTCGGCAGTGATGATATATACTGTTTCATAAGGAAAACGCCAAAAGGATTGACCAACCAGGGAACAATCAACGCCGCATAGCTGTCATACCACCCGAAAGCGTTAATCAAACGATATAGAGGGATGATAATTATATGCGGGGGAATCATCATCACCGCCAAAACAGATGCGAAAATTATCCTCCTGCCCGGGAAATTATACCTCGCAAATCCATAAGCAACAAAAGTGGATAAAAATAGATTTCCAACCACTACCGCAAACGCAACGATTAAACTATTAAGAATATATCTCAGCATTTGAGAGGATGAAAAAATCATTTTATAATTCGATAAGCTTAAAGCCTTTGGGAAAATCGCCAGAGCGCTTGAGCCTTTAACCGTTTGGAGTGACCCGGACAACATAATATA
>JALSTH010000023.1 GCA_026983835.1 Candidatus Zixiibacteriota bacterium
CAAGATCGAATTGATTACAATTAGGATCGATACTAACATAACCGTTGGCGTCTTCATCGGTGCCGTATACAAGTGTAGTATCGGATGAACGGGAAGCTATCTTTTCCAAAGTCGGCAATTCTTCGGCTGGAACTGATGCGTCAATGGGAGTATAACCGTATTCAATAGCCCAACAATCGTACGGTCCCGGGGTTTTATTGTAATAATCGCCTTGAACCTCGCCGGGTAGGGCGATATTGGCCGGATTATAATCCATCGTGGAACCGACCATCCCCATTGATCTCGTGAAGGTAGTGTCGTTGATCTGTTTCAGATCCCAAATGGTCGATGCTTTGAAATTATGCCGAAGCCCAAGGGTATGCCCCACTTCGTGCGAAACCAAATCCACGATATACTGCCTTACGAATTTCTTAACGATATCGCTTTTGCCTTCGAAATCATCGTTGGCGGCTTCCAAGTAGGATATGGAAAGGGAGGCATCCTTCGCCCGTTGGACAGCATAATCGCAATAACCGTATTCTTCTTCGGGTGAGTTGGGAGGTTCCCCGCCGGAATAATTATTCTCGGAAGAAACCGGCTCTATAAATTCCTCGGAATAAAGGAACATCCAACGGATGAAGTCCGCGCAGATACGAATATCTGCATCGTAGATCTCGCCTGTAAATGGGTTTGTATGAGAGGGACCTACCGCATAGGACCAACCGGGATAAACGATCCATTGGATTACATTATAACGGACATCCGCCGGATCCCAATCGGCGCTGTCGGGCATCTGTTTCACCACGATAGCATCCTCGAAACCGGCTTTGCGGAAAGCCTTATTCCAATACAATACTCCCTCTTTGACATATTCGCGATATTCCTTCGGGATGGTCTTGTCAAGCCAAAACACTATCGGCTTCTTTGGAGGCGATATCGGTAACTCCGGGTAGGCTTTTTTGAGATTCCAGCGATTTATATACCGCACATAGGGGCTTATGGAATCTAAGTCGGTGTAATCTTGATACATAGTCAGAAAGTATCCCACCCTATCATCAGCGATTCTAGGCATATAATCGGTTTCGGGAATACCGGTAATAGAATAATGATATACCAAAAACATCGAATAAGAAGAGGGAATTGTCGGTGCGGAGTTGGGTCTCTTCGTTTTATAATGTAAATGAACATCTATTTCCGAATTTTGAGGGAACGATTTTATTTTCCCGAAATAACTGTTTTTACTGTCGAACGAATATCCCAATTTACGCCGACTCCCCAAATAGTAGGAAACATTGGGAATATCTTTGATGAAAAATCCCGCTGGATTGACCAAAACAGCTCCCGTGCTGTCCGGAGCCGATTCTATTTTAGCGACCCCATAAATCGAATTGGTAATCCCCTTCTTTATTGCCGAATACAATGTCGATGTGCTGTCCGCTCGGTAACGAACATTGACCTCCAACATTTGGATATTCCTCCCGATGCGTTTGAATTTATAAACGAACTCCCCCCAATCCGCACCGGAATCGTAATAGCTTCCATCCCCCGCCGAACGGGTCAGTGAACATAAGTATAACTTGCCCAGTTGCTTCGGCTTGAGAGCCATATAGGTTTTTCCTTCTTTCTCATTTATATAGAAAGTGAAAAAACCTTCCACCTTCTGATAATCCTTAATGACTTCATTAAACGGTTTTTCTTTATTTTTGGGGGTTTCCTTGGTTTGTTCCTTTTTCGGTTTTTTCTTCTTGGCGTAAGAATTGGTTGTAAAAAGCGGGAACAATATCATCGCCGCCGAGATAATAATTAAAATTGATTTCTTGAACATATTTTCTCCATGCAGATTTTTTAATTACTATAGTGAGGGCTAAAATTTCATATTAGCAGCCTAAATTTATAATGATTTACCGCCGTTGGCAATCAGTATTTATTTTTTTCCAAATTCATCGAAATAACCAACTTCGCCTTAAATAGTTTTTTGAGGATGTCAGATGGCTGCATATTTATTATAATTGATTCCGTTTCAATCGATTAACCTGCTATTCGCTTGGATTGGAATCGAATGTTCCGAGTAGGTGATTCACACTTCAGGGGTTATTTATAGAAGGGGTTAAGTTTTGGGGACCCTTTCTTCTCGTTTACGAATCGATTGATTTTAGCGTTGTTTCTGAAAAAAATAAGAAGGATTTTAGGTGTTAGATGCAAAAACTCTTATCGAAGATCAAAAGTCAAAAGCTGTTTGCACGCAATCGGCGAGGTAAACGGTTTTCCTCAAAAAGGTTATCCAAACAATCGAGGATTATCGCTGCGGGTTTTGGTGGTAAGGGAAGAAAGTCGGTCATAAATCCTGGCGGGAATGTTTTTGTTTTTGATGGGATGCTTGCCGGTTCGCCGAAATTCCGCATCCAGCTTTACCGATTCCTCCGCAACAATATTCCGACGATTAATTCCGCCGTCTGGACTTGGTCGAAATTGAGCAACGCTCCACGCACCCGCAGATATGATGTCGGGATTTCCGCCTCGGCCGAAAGCGAAGTTGAAGAGATATTGACCGACCTTGAGAGGAAGATTTTCCCGTTTCATTTTTGGCGCTACGGTGGGTTTGATGCGCTGCTCGATACTTTGTTCAATGCCTTATTTACCGACGGTGCCGCCAGCGGCGAATTGGTGATTAATCCGTCCGGCGATGGGATTGAGGGATTCTATCCCCTTGATGTTTCCGAACTCGACTTCGAGTTGAAAGGCGGACGATGGGAGATTTCGCAAATAGTCGGGGATAAGAGGATTAAGCTGCCGACACAGACACTATTTTATTATGGGCTTGATGCGGAAGCGTCCGACCCCCGCGGGAGATCGATTATATCGGCGGTGCCTTTTGTCGCCCACATAGAACAGCAATTGGTCAACGATATGAGCAAGGCGGCGCATAATGCCGGCTATCATCGCTTGCAGGTTTCCATTACCCCTCCGCAGAAATTCCCGGGGGAATCGGATAAGGCTTACATCGAGCGCGCCAACAGTTATTTCGACGATACGGTGCAGATGATGAACGGCCTCGAAACCGATGACAATCCCATAACTTGGAACGATGTGGAGATAAAACATATCGGTCCGTCCAATTACAGCAGTATAGGAGCGTGGTATTTAAATCACCGCTCGATGGTTGAGGATATTTGTTCGGGATGTCATTTGGACCCGTTTATGCTCGGCTATTCCTACGGCACTACCCATAACTGGGCGAAATTCAAATACGAGATTGTCCTCCGACAGGTGCATACGATACAGGCGGCCGCTTCTCATCTGTTGGATTGGCTTTGCGAGGTGGAGCTTGCGCTTAAGGGGATTCCGATAAGAGTCTATCACCGTTTCGACAACAGCAAATCGTTCGGAATGTTGGAGCAAAGACAATCCGAGCAGATTCATATCGGTAATGTCGTCACGATGCTTAATTCGGGATTGATAAACGAGGACAGGGCTAAAAATCTACTTGAGGTTTAAGTTATGCCCAGAAAGAAATCACCCTCATCCAAAGCCGAGCTTGGTTTGCCCGCCGAAGCAAAAATAGTCCCGCAAAAGAATATCATAAAAATCACCTCAGGCGGTAAAGCCCCAAAAAAGAAGGTCAAACGGGCGGCGAAGAAACTTTCGTCAGCGAAGATAACCGATGAGTTGCTATTGAACCGTGTAAGGGATAGCGTCTATGAAAAACTCAAGTCGGGTGAGCTTTCCCCCTCATTGACGGATGGTTTTAAGGCTATCGACCTCAAACATAAAATAACCACCGACGAACCTGACGACCGTCTCCTGATACTATTCGAGGAACTCCGCAAGGAATTGCTCCGTAAAGAATAAGCACAACCGATTATAGAAAGTAATCATTACAATCGATTATGGGAATATGGAAAAGGGCTTTTTACGATCCTGTGGTTTTCGCTCGGGAATTTCTCAACATAAAACCTCATCCGGCGCAAGCCAAGTGGTTACGAAATTCCATCGGCAGGGAGAATCTCCTTTGTACCGGGAATCGTTGGGGTAAATCGACAGTCCAAGCAATTAAATTACTGCATCGCTGTTTCTTCAAGCTAAGAAACCCCAAATGGGACAACATTCGGGGCTATAATGCCGTCAATGTTTCCATAACTCAGGATCAGGCATCCATAGTTTTCAATAAAGCGGTCTCGCTTTTAAACGGGAAACCTCGTATTCAGCCCTTCATTAAGGAAATCCGCAAAACACCGTTCCCAAGCATAATTTTTAAGAACGGAGCCATACTGCAGGCGAGATCCTCGCAAAACAAGGGCGAATATTTGTTGGGAAACGATTTCGATTATATTAATTTCGACGAGGCCGCTTTTGAGCCGAACAGTTCTCATATAGTTGATTCCGTATTGGCGATGCGTCTTGCCGACCGAGAGGGGACCATCGATTACTGTTCTACTCCGAACGGAAAAAATTGGTTTTACGACAAATATATCAAGCTTTTGGAATCATCGGAGGCTTATGTCCAAATAGGCGATAGCCGTGAAAATCCGAATATCAGCGCGGATTATATAAACCGTAAATTTAAGGAGCTTCCGCAATCCGGCAGGAGCCAAAATATCAAGGGGATCTTCGCCGATACGGAGGAGACTATAATACCTTTCGCCGATTTGGAAAACGCATTGGAGAGATCCCTTCCGTTTCCCGAATCGCCCAAACCCGGCAGGCTTTATGTTCACGGTTGGGATTTGGCTCGGAAACGGACTTACACCGTCGGCGCCACAATCGATATTACCGGCGATCCAATCCGCCTTGTGGCGATGGAGAGATTTCAAAGGGGCTGGCTTGAAGCTTATGCCGCCATTAGAGAGCGTTATCGTCTCTACGGAGGAAGGGTGATTATCGATTCTACCGGTTTGGGCGATGTGGTTTTGGCGGAGCTGGAGGATATCGGTGCCGAGGGATTTAATTTCGGAGTCGGCGGCGGTAAAGCGAAAGCGGAGTTATTGGCGAACCTTCAAAGGTTTTTCGTAATGCAAAAAATTATAATCCCGGATATTAAACTGCCCGATTCCAACGGTAAAGAATGGTCGTTTAAGAGGGAATTAAGTGAGCTGAAATGGGAGGATAATAATAAATGCGATGGCGCAATGGCTTTGGCATTGGCTTTATGGGGCGCTCGTGTGGATGGTTCCATTCCCCCTCCACTATCAAGCAGGATCGGGACAATGCGTTTCTAATCCGAGTTCCCACTTTTTATAACTCCCGCACAAAAAAATACCGCCACCTCGGGGGAGAGAAAAGGTGGCGGCTGAGCGCAGGAGGGAGTGTTATGCCTGCTTTTTATATTGAGCAATAGCCGTTCCATTCGGCGATTCATTTAAAATCATCATAATATATTGAAATACAATAAAATAGATTACTCCTGCCTGCGACGACAACCGTTTTCCTGTGCAACTTTATGCAAATTATCTGAACTCTTCGGGAGGAATATGAAGCTTTTAACTGCCGATTTAACAACTGCAATTAAATTTACCGGTATCAGTTCTCAAACCGCAGACGACCTTCCATCCATAGCGAATCAATTATTGAAGCCGAACATACCGATTTCCAATGAGAATACATATTTTCGTGTTATGTATATCGCTTCGGACAAGGTAAATTCCTTCGGAGGTAGATTCTCCGAGGCGGAGATGATAAAGCTAACCGAATTGATTCCCGGTTCGCCAGTGATGGTGGGGCATCGCCGCGACCAACTGCCCATCGCCCGGAATTTTTACGCCGATTTTACTACGGACGATGAGGACACCAAGTGGGTGCGGTCGTATTTTTACTGGATGAAAGACTCGGAGGGAGCTGAAAGTTTGAAACTCAATATCGACTCCGGTATTTACCGTGAATGCTCCCTTAGTTTTTCCTATACTTATCCGGAATGTTCGGTTTGCGGAGAAGATATTCGAAAATGCCCCCATATACCGCTCGATTATTATTCCGCTCCCGACGGCTCCTCTCAACAGGTATTTTATTATTATCGGGGGATAAAAAAGGTTATAGAGCTATCCCTTGTTTACAGGGGTGCTGTCCCCGATACCAAAATTACTTCCGTAAATGAGAGCGGGAGCAAAGGTATAACGCTTACCGCCGCTTCCAAAGCGGGGAATTTGGATATATTTATCTTCTCGGAAGGCGATTTTCCCTTGCAGTTGAATCATCCATACACCTGCTCCCTGTTAGGAAGCAATTCCACAGATGGAGCCGAAGGTTTTAAGACCGTTAAAGGGTCTGCTTTTATCGATATCGAAGAGGATATCCCGAAAACCCTGTTTGTGGAGAACTCCCCTTTATCGGGGTTATATAATTTCTCGAGGGTTAGACAAAATAACAAATACCGACTTATCCTTACACGGAAGGTTTAGGATGGATTCCGCTGAAAACTATCATAATGGGAACTCACTAAAGAGTATAATCGGCAGAAATATATTAGCGATTATAATTTCCGTAGCGGCGGCGATGGCGGCTTATTATTCCACCGTTTCCTCCCTTGAGGTTTCAATCGCCTCCAAGACGGATTTAGTCCAAACTACTAATATTGAGAAAAGGCTTAATATCGTGGAGAACGCTTTAGAGAAGAATTTAATTTCCCGCGATGATTTCTTTCGTTTTCGGGAGGAAGTAAATTACCGATTGTTGAAAATCGAACTCAAATTGGAAGATATTTCAAAAGGAGAAACAGATGTCGGAAAAAAATAGTCCGATGAATGAACTCATAGGTAAATTGCGGCGGGGGTTATCCTTTGAAGACGGGAAAGTGATGGATATGGATTCCTGCCTTGCCACTCTCGATGAAATCGAAAGGGAAGCTGATGAGTGCCGCCAATGGGTAAGTTTGGGGGTTCAACTTTATCATCAATTCAAGGAATCGATAATCTCACGGGCGAGGGCTATCGAATCTCTTACCGCCGAGAAGGGAATTTATGGGGAAGTCATTGATTTGATGGAAAGCGCCGGGAATGAATATGACCGCTTAATCAAAATCAAGAGCCGCATCGATAGGGAATTCAATCGAACCTTCAACTATCCGCCCCCTTATGTCAAAGAAAAATCGGCCGGTTTCGGTTTTGATCTGTCCGAGTTCAAATGCGGCGCCGAATAATACGGGGGCCCAGCGAAAAGCTTCGGCGATAACGAAAATTAAACCCGTTAAAATTAAAGAAGAGGAGAACTATGAGCGTAAGAGAGCAAAATCTCGAGGGTATTGGGGGAGTTTATGCTACTTTCGATATCTACCAGAGCGGCGAAACCGATCAGTTGACCGATGATGATATCGGCAAAGCGGTTACCTTAACCGATAACTACGAATGCGGTTTCGGAAATGACGGCGATTTGCTTTTGGGTAAATTGGTGGCACTTTCCCCCTGCGAAGGGACCAACGGACAGCGTAAAGCGACCGTGCAAATTGCGGGAGTGATGACTCTGCCGATCAGGACCACTTATCCGACAATAGGCGATAGGGTTGTAGCCGATGGGTTAGGTTCGGTGAAACAGGCTCCGGCTTTAGTCGGGAATGATCCCGCCGGCGGAAATGTCGCCCGTGGAACGGTATTGTCGGTCTCGGGGGTCAGCACCGCTACCTTGATCTTGAATTAGACACCCACCTTTCCATAAGAAATCAACCATTAAAGAAAATAATATTTTTATAAGGAGCATAGATGGAATTCAAAATGTTTTCCGAAACATTGGGCAGATTAGTCTCGGCGGAGGAAGAAGCAAAAGAAAAGGTTTCTTCGGTTCCTGTGGACTTAAGCCGTGCCAAACAAATAAAAGTTAACCGCGATACTTATCTCGAAGCTCAAGAAAAGGGGATAACATTATCGGAACTGTTGGAGAGCCAAAGTTATGACCCTACGCCTTTCGGCTCGCCTTTGGATGCTTTCGAAAGACAGTTAGCCGCTGCCGGCATTAGGGTAAACGGCAAAAATGCCTCGACGGTCGAGATGTTTTATAGGGGCGCTCCGGTCTTGATGCCCGAATTTATCCTGCGGGAAATCCGCAAGGGGATGTCCCTCCATCCGGATTTGAATAGGCTCGTTACTTCTTCAACGGTTATCAACTCCAACAGATATACTCCTTTCTATATCCAAACGGGACCAGATGATACCGAATGGTCTCTCAAACCGATAGGCGACAGTGCCAATGTCCCGTCGGTGTTGGTGCAGGAGCAAAAAAACACTATCACCGTCCCGGATTACGGCGTTTCGCTCAAGGCGACTTATAAGGCGTTGCGCCACCGTTCCACGGCTCAATTCAAAGTCCTCTTATGGTATTTGGGGTATCGGCTTCAAGCGGATAAGAGCGGGCTGTTGGTGGATACGATAATCAATGGTGACGGGAACTCAAACCCAGCCGACATTACCAATACGGATGTCTCGGGAACCATAGATTACGATGATTTGGTGAAATTCTATAACGAATTTTACCCCTTTGAAATGAATATGCTTATAGTCCATAAAGATGTTTTAAGGACGATTCTGACCTTGACCGAGTTCAAAGATCCTATGGCTGGCTTTCGTTTTCAGGGGACGGGGGAGATGGTCTCGCCTTTGGGCGCTGATTTGGTCCGTTGCGACGAGGTCCCCACGGATTATATTATCGGCTTGGATAACCGTTTCGCCGTCGAAGAGGTTATCAGCCAGCCTCTGATGGTGGAGTACGATAAAATAATTGAGCAGAAGATAGAGGAAGCGGTTATCTCCGAATCGGTGGCTTATGCTAAAATCGTGGAATCGGCTTCCAGAATATTAGACACCGTTTGGAGCTGATTGGCATCGTTGTTTTTGGAATGGGACCCCTTTCCTTCCAATGGAAAGGGGTCTCCGATATTCAAGGGGCGATTAAGATATTAAATTCAATTGAATAATTCGAGGATAATATGCACAGGCTGATTGATACCTCCACTTCTTTCTACGGAACAGGCATCCCTCCGGGTGAGAAGCTTTTCAAGATAGGATATGGAACTTATAATAACAGAATTATAGCATTGTTCTCCAAGTCGGAGAACGAAATAGCATATTCCTGGTCGGATCCGCCGTATAGCAGTTGGTCCGATGGGACTATAATCACTTCAAATTCGGCGAATCAACCTTTCACCGCTCTTATGGACGGCGATGGGAATATATATATTGCATATACCAACTCATCCGCTGCGGATTTGGAAGTGATTAAACTTACCTTTATCGCCGGTGCTTGGGATATTGGGACCGCGAATACCATTTGTAGCGTGGGGAATAATTACAATCCTTCATTGGAACAGGAGGATAATGGCGACCTTTGGGTTAGCTGGTGTTACTACGATACCAATAGTTTGGAATATACCATAAGGGTTAAAAAATCGACCGATGGCGGCAACAGTTGGGGATTGGGTCCCACCGACACCGGGACTGCTTTATCGACGGCAAGTTCATATTTGGGTTATACCGCTTTGAAAATATCCGGGAATAAATTATATGCCGTTTATTGTCCCAACCGCAATACCCTGTATCAGAGGTCCTATAACCTCTCAGATCAAAGTGTTCAAGTAGGATCACCGGCACCGGATTTCCTGTATCAGAGGTCCTATAACCTCTCAGATCAAAGCTGGTCTTCCGAAGAGATGGTTTATAACTCGGTGCAGATAGACTATAGGTTCGCAATCGATTCGTCCCCCGACAGCAAATTAGGAATTGCCTTCATAGCTCATACGGTTCCCGGATTGTGTTTCAAGGAATACGACAGTATGGGAATAGGCGGAACATATATGATCGAAGGGCAGGACGATTCTTCGCCGGCGGTTCGTTATTTGGGCAACATACCCTACATTTTCTTCGCCCGAAACATCGGCGAGAACCAGAATGTTCTCAAATACACTTTCTTATCCGAGGGATCCTTTACACCTTCCCAATATTTGAATACGGGAATAAAGACATTTGACATATTTCTGCTTTACGATGCTTCCGCTCAAAATAAATATCAGGACTGCACCTCCGAAGCTGCAAGCGTTGACAGCGCCGATGTTTTTCATCCCGAGTCATCCGCCTTGATAAAAAACCAAGGGGATGCCATTTATCTCGGTATGAATAACCGCTTCAATTATTTTTATTCCAGCCTTTCCACGATCGGGATCGATGGCAGCGTGAATTATTCCTATTGGAACGGTGATGAGTGGGAGACATTCACTCCGTATTCCGGAGCTTACAATTTCGATTCATCACCTTTTAAGGTTTATCTTTGGGAGGATATATACGCAACACCCGCTGATTGGCAGAAAAGGGAGGTGAACGGGACAAATGCATTTTGGGTGAAAATCGAAGTGGGCACTTCCTATTCCACTCCACCGATTGGAACCCAAATTACTGCCGCCCCCCAATGCGAATATCTGAATCTCATCTACAATTGATATTGATAGATGGCTTATTAGATCGAATCGGTTTGGAGAATCTTAAAAGCAATTGTATGAGACATATCAAATTTGCAAACAATTTTATAATAAATTAAGGGAAATTAGAAATGAATTTGACGCTGGATTATCTGCGGGGGAACAGGAAATTCCTTATTCCCGATTTTATCGTTTACGGCGATTACACCGAGATCGAAGGAGGGGTGCTGTTTGGGGAACAATACCCCGGCGGTAAACGGATTATGTTCGCGCATAACTATATTTCCGAGAACGAACAACCGGTTAATTTCGGAAACCTATACGATTACAAAAACAACCCCCTCCCAAATACGCTTTCCAATCCAAAAGTAATTATTCTCCCGAAAAACGAGGTCTTTTGTTTTATCGTGGGAACCGAAACCGAAACCGGTTTCAAAATCGCCAAAACTAATTCCTCAGAGAATGGCCTTGTGGACCTTTTAATAATCGAAATGGAGTGAATATGCCCTTTACTACCATCGATATCGTCAAAAAGCATTTAACCGATTATAGATTAGGTACCAAGCGTATAGAAAACGAAGCTGTGTTGATGCCGACAAACGGCTCTGTTTATCTGCAATACGCCAATATACAGCCCCATAGCGAGAAGGTTAAGGCAAAAGAAATCATATCGCCGGTGACCGAACAACTATCCTTCAATCAGGATAATACCCTTACCTTATCTCATACCGAGTTAATCCCGGATACGGTGGTCGTTGCCAATAATTCATCGATGGCATCGATTTACACCGAAAATGTCGATTATTCCGTCGATTACGATAACGGCATCATCACCCGCATCACCGATGGGGCTATCGGCGAGTTGGCAACTGTAACGATTTGGTATCAGTATTACCGCATCTATACGCTTGGGGTCGATTATGAGATAGATTATACCACCGGAAGGTTTAGCGGCCTCGAATATGGTAATATCGAACCGGGGCAGATAGTTTTAGCGGACTATGTTTCCGAGTATGGAAATATCACCGACGAAGCGGTTGCCAATGCGATAACCGAGGCGTCGGATAAAGTCCTGTCCATAATCGAACCATCCTATGAGGATAGCACCGATCAATCACTTATTACCGCCGAAACATATTTCGCCTTGGCGATTATATGTCGGATTAAGGCGATTGAAGCGGCGCAAAATGCGGCGAATACCGTATCCGGATATCGCGGTGATTTTTGGTTGGAACTATCCTCATCTTATTCCAATGAAGGAAATTCCCTTTTGAAACCCTATTCGAAAAGTCTTGGGGGTTTTTCCTCTCCGTCACTGTCAAATAGTGGCAATCAATGTGATTAATTGCGTAATATTTGCACAGAATTGCACACTTCCACTTCCGATGTTGCGTCTTCTTCATCCCGAAAATGAAATTCTTTGCAAATTTAGAAAGGATTTAATCTACATATTTTTAAAGACTTACGGGGGTTATTTTGGTAATTTAAGGGCGTACAACGGGATTTGGGGATTACGGGGGCATAAAATTTGCTAAATATAATAGGGCAAGCCCTTTTTAGCGGTTTGTGAGTTGTTAGATATTGGGAGTGGTGTAAGCTGGACCACCCACCAGCCTCCCCCGAGTCCGAGTTTTCGGGGCATCCCCCCTCCACCACTCCCATAAATTTACGCCCGCCGTCAGGCGGGCTTCTTTATTGGAATGAGAGTACTTTCGGAACCTATCCTTTTTTTCTCTCCCGATTCCTGATTGAATATGAGCCCTTTAATTCTTAAACTCCCCCTTATAAGCTTATCGGGGGTTAATCATTTTTCGGGATTATCAATTCTATAACATTAATTGACACAACAAATTATGGGGTATTATGGAGCGATTGAAATTTAAACTAATTGTATTCGTTATTTGGGCGGTTTTGTTTTTTATCTTATCATTACCGTGCGTCTCGTATTCGCAAAGTGGTTTTATTTACATTTACGATAACTCGGCGATTAAAACCTCCAGCGATATCGATAGTTCATACTATTATGCGGAGAATACTATCCGTCCGGCGTTGGATAGATGGCTTGATTATTATACCGATTTTTCCACCTCAAGCGGAGAGACCTTAACCGTTGATCAGTTAAGCAAATACGATGGCATTATCATAGCGCCGTTTATGGATAGTTTGGCAACCAAACCAAATTATACCGGCTTACCCGATTGGTTGGAGGATAATATCTCCGAGGCTGTAAACGATTCCGGGGTGGGATTATTCAATTGCGATCCTTATATATGGGGTTATACGGATAACTTCAAGAATATACTGAATGTTTATTATCCCGCTAATCGTTTTGCAATCAACAGCGTGACAAATATCCCTTATATAAGGGACTCAAGCCATCTATCCGATTTTGTAAATGCTTTGGGGTACGAGGGGGAAGAGTTTTATATGTTCGATATCGATTCGGTTGCCGAACGGTATATCAAAATCGATTCGTTGGGGAATAACTTAAAGGCGATGATCAGGCGCGGGGTTTCACCATTTTATCCGATAATAGCCGCCGGGCAGAGTCCTTCCGGGAAAGCGCATATCTGGAGTTTGCTTTCGCCTCCTGACTGGTGGAGTTCGCCTTTGGATTCCACGGCTAACGGATGGGCGAGACAGGGAACGATGAGCGATCTGTTTTGGCGGGGTTTGGTTTATGTGGCTAAAGGCGGAGCGGTGATTAAGGCTTTGGATAACTATGCCTCATTCGACTGGCTCGATAATCCTCCAAGCGATGTCAGTTCTTACGAGTATATTCGGTATTCCTTGTGCAAATCGTTTTTGAATCGGAATATCCCTTTGGATTTCCGCATTTTCCTGTATGATTTGGGGCCGGATGATATTGATTATTTGCGCTACCTTCAGGGTGATTATGGTAGCCGACTTATCCTCTATGGGGGAAAGGGAGGGTTGGGTAAGGGATTTTGGGCGAATAAGGTGGACACCATTCAGGGAGAAGGTTATTACCGTTCCTTGACAGCCGATGAGTTCCATCAAAGGGTCGATTCGATGGGAACGATTTCCTCCGAAAGCGGATTATCCTTTGAACCGATATTTTCCGCTTATGAGGATGTTTGGGATTTCGGAGCAGCTGCTGACAGTTTCCCGATCGGGAACTGGCTAAAGAAAAGCGGAATGGACAAAACCGCATTCTCCTATCATCCCCTTTACACGATCGGCTCTGATTCGATGTCTGTAAATGCATATAGGGACTCCGCACTGGCTTCTTGGTATCCGCGACCTTTCGGCAGCAAATATTGGTTTGAGGATTATCTGAACCCCGATGGGCAGACGATGTTTTCCTATTTACCGACGAACTCTTCAATCTTTTCCAAGGGGTATGATTGGATGAGCTGGGAGGTTGGCGATAGCCTGCTCGATCAGGCTTTAGCGAATTTCAAAATGAGAATGTCTGCTGCGCTTGAGGGAGGTCTGCCGGCGGTGATGGAATTTTATCCATCTGAAGCCGCGGCCATCTGCACCACCGGGGTTGTCCCCATCTCCGATACCCTTTTTACGATTACTACCCGTTGGGACAGCCTGTTGTCATTGATTAAAAGCTACGCCGACTCGAAACATATAAAATGGATTCACAGCGGCGATGCTTTGCGGATGGTGGATAATCTCAGTCGATATGAGATTACATCCTACCGAAGAAATGGCAATACTTTCAATATCGCCTTGGCCGGCTCCACTTATGCAGAGACGGAATTCCTTTTGTTTTATGGGGAGGGCGATTACAAAACGAGAATCCCGATTACGGTACCGCCATTTTACGGTTCGATCTTCCTGACAATAAAAGTTAATGTCGGCAGGGAGGGTTATTATGTGGAAATATATTAAAATAGTTTTAATTGTTGTTATTATCGCTTCCTCGGTGTCAGCACAACCTTACAGCGTAGGAATAGGCGATTCGATATTTATCCCCATCGTCCCCGACGGTATCAATGTTTTAGGCTACCCCGATTCGATTTGGTTTGCTCGTTATTACACCGACAGCCCCCTGTCCAAAATTGAAGAATTGACTTGGAAAAAGGCGGATACTCTCGATCCGTATTACCCGATACGGAAACTTATCCCGGGGGTATTTGTTTGGCGGGGGAAAGCATCGTTCGCTTCTTTGGGGGGGAAATATTTAGCGGTGTGGTTTTCATTTTACGGCAGCAACAATGACTGGGGTGAGTATTGTTATGATGTCGTCCCAAAAGATTCCCTAAATCTAGCCGATGCCGTTGCTCAATTGAAAAGATATATCCGTTATGGGACGCATTGGTCTCCATTTGGGGAAAAGTATGGGGTGGAATCGTTCTCGCAGAGAGGAAATCATCTCTGTTCGCTGTATGTTTTTACCCGAAACGATACGGCGGCGGTTTCCAAATGCGATATCAAAATATTGAACTCGGCCGGCAATTCCACCGAAGGGTTATGGTACACCTCCAGCAACGGGGTCGCCGTGTTTTCCCTGATGAACGGCGGATATATAATCTCCCCGTTCAAGGCGGGATATAGTTTTGAGGGGATTCCTTTTAATCTAACCATAGACGGCGGTCCCGTTTGCGATACGATATGGGCATCGAAGTTCGATCCCGGTCCTTCGCCATCACCGGATTTGTGCCGCGTTTACGGATGGGTCTTCGGGACAGGATATGATTCCCTTATCGGGGTTACTGTTCAAGCGAAACTAAAACAGATGCCGGTTAGATATGGATCGATAGTTCTCTCACCCTATGAGAAATCCACCGTAACCGACAGCGCCGGGTATTGGTATTTGGACCTAATCCCCAATGAGGATATCGATCCCTCCAATACGAAATATCAATTTACGATTTATTATTCGTCGGGGACGGTCGTGCGCAAAGAAATTACCGTGCCGAAACAAAGCAGTTGGGAATTTAGCTGGTGAGACGGAAAATAAAATATATCATCCTTCATTGCACCGATTCGTTATGGGGGGAAGTTGACGAAGTAAGGCACTGGCATAAACAGCGGGGATTCGATGATATAGGTTATCATTATTTAATCTGCAATCGGTATCCGTATTATTGGAACCTTAAGGAAAACAAACCCGATCCGTTATTCGATGGTGTTGTTCAAAAAGGGCGTTCGGAGGATATTCCGGGCGCTCATACCAAAGGGAAAAATAGTTTGAGCATAGGGGTAGCGTTGGTTGGGACAACAAAATTTACGGCTTCCCAATTCGAATCCCTTAAATTCCTGCTGAAATCGTTGATGGAGAAATATAACCTTTCGGTAGCGAATATACGGGGCCACTACGAATTCAACCCGAATAAGACCTGTCCCAATATCGTGATGAACACTTTCCGCGCTGAATTGAGGGAATATCTTACGAAACGAAAAATCAAGGATAAAAAGGAGAGATATGTACGAAAAGCTTAAATCCAGGAAGTTTTGGATATTGATTTTATGTACAGCCGGGATAATCGGGACGGCTCTGTCCGGCGGATTAACTGTTGCCGAAGCGGTCAATAGGATAGTATATTTGACATTGGGATATTTCGGAGCCAATGGACTGGAGCATATCGCCTCCGGTAAAAAAGGATAGAATTATGCGCGCTTTGGTACTCTCCGGCGGCGGCGCCAAAGGATCATTTCAGGTCGGCGCCCTTGATTATCTAATCAATAAGAAGGGGCTCAACTTCGATTTAGTCTGCGGAGTGTCGGTCGGCGCCCTAAACGGTGCTTTGATCGCTCAGGGAGATTTAGAGAAACTCAAAAGTATTTGGCTCAATATCAAATCCCGGCGCGATATATTCCGCAAGCGATGGGGATTTATCCCCAGAGTTGGTCCGGCTTTGGGTGCCTTGTTGGGCAAAGACTCCCTTTATGACAACTCCCCCTTGGGCAAGCTCATCGATGAGTATGTCGATTTGGACAAACTCAACCGTTCCGGGCGTATACTCAGAGTCGGGACGGTGTCGCTTTATGACGGCAGGTATTATTCGATTCCCGGAACACACTCGGATCTGAAGAAACTGATTTTAGCCTCCGCCACAATTCCAATTGCTTTCTCCCCGATAAATATTTCCCGCGATTTGATGTCTATGGTTGACGGCGGAGTTAGGAATATCACCCCCTTGAGGGAGGCTATCGATTTGGGAGCCGAGGAGATATATGTCATCCTCTGCTCGCCCTTGGAATTGCAAAAAACCAAGTCGGATTATAAAAACAGTATCGAAATAGCTTTGCGCACTTTGGAAATTTTAACCAATGAAATCTATAACAACGATATCAAGGTCTGTCTGCGAAACAACAATCGCCCCGATAAAAAATTTATCGACCTAAAGATTATCAGGCCCAAAAAACCAGTCGGCGATACATTAGCCTTCAATCCAACTCTTATCAGGGAAGGGATGAGATTGGGATTTGAAGCGGCGGAATAGTTTTATTTGGAAAACCTAAATAAACCGACGGTCCAAAAAGACCGTCGGTAATGTATAACCTATTACTTTCAATTCGCTATCTAACTAATTTTCAAATCCACGACCCAAATACGATTATCCTAAATTGAGCCAAGGGAAAAGAGAAGAGATATACCCAGACAATATGCCGAAGGTATTCGTCACCAATAAAACCCCTACGATAACCAACAAAACCCCACCTATGCCCTCAATCAAACGGAAATGCCTTTTCAATTTGCTTGAAACCGCCACAAAACTATTGAAAGCCAAGCCGGTAAGTAAGAACGGGATTCCCAAACCGGCCGAGTAGAACGCCAAAAGGATAATCCCCTGCGTTACCGATTCCTGCGTGGAAGCGATGGATAATATGCCGGCAAGGATAGGACCGATACAGGGAGTCCACCCGAAAGCAAAAGCCAAACCGATTAAAAAAGAACTTAAATAACTTACACTTTTGGTTTGAGTGTCAATACGCTTTTCGTAAAGTAGCCATTTGATTTTATAAACGCCCATAAAATGAAGCCCGAAAATAATAACCAAAATCCCGGCGATTCTGGAAAACAGTGTTTTGTTTTGACCTAAAAACTGTCCGAAAACAGTAGCGGTGGCACCGAAGGCTATAAAAATCAAAGAAAAACCAAGCACAAAGAAAAGGGTGTTCAAGGTTACTTTTTTCATAACCCCTTTGTTGCCGCTTTCCTTGATTTCATCTAACGATACGCCGGACATAAAGGATAAATATCCGGGGACCAACGGAAGAACACAGGGCGAGACGAACGAAATAATTCCCGCTACGAAGGCTGTGATAATACTAATTTCCATCCACTATCTCCAATAGATTTAACACAATTTTTATTTAACAGTTTACTATTTACTACCTTGATTGTTCCATACATAAATATAATAAAGACGGAGGTAAAAGCAACTGTTCTTTATATGGTTTTTTGAAAGGAGTGATGCGGTTATGTATCAGAGGCAGCTTCATATCCGCTTCTTACAGCCCCCAATACCTGTCCCAATTCCTTCGCATCGCCGACTATTCGGACTTCGAGCCCATTTTCCTTCAAAGGCTTTTCGAGGTCGTTAACCGATTTCGTCCCCACCGCAACCACCACCGAATCGAAATCGCCCAAATTGCTTTCCTTCCTCCCGACCGATACCACCGCCGTTTTCCCTTCGAACCGTTCGACCTCAGTGCCGGTTAGGATTTTCACACCGAGCCTCCCAATCCGCATAAGGAGGAGCTTTTTGGTAATCGGTTCCATATCACGGGCAATATCATCGAGAAGCTCGACTACGGTAACCGAATGATTCCGCTCCGCCAAAAACTCAGCCGTCTCCAATCCGACCATCCCCCCGCCAATCACCAAAACCCTCTTGCCGACATTCCTGCGATTAGTCAAAATATCTTCTCCCGTTAGGGGATTGGTTAACCCGGGGATGGGGGGAATAATCGGGACTGCGCCGGTAGCCAAAATTACCAAATCAGGTTTCTCGGATAAGATATCATCGACGGTTGCTTTATGATTGAGCCTGATATCTATATCACTTTTGCGAACAATGTTGATTAAGGAATCAAACGGCCTTTCCATCATTTTTTTGCCCGGAGCCAAGAAGGATAATTTGAACTGTCCGCCTAAATCATCTTTATCGAACAGGACGACATTATTACCCCGTCGCTTGGCGATAAGAGCCGATTCCATTCCTGCGGGCCCTCCGCCGACAACAACCACTTTTTTGGGCTCGGGAACCTTACCATAGGTTCTTGCCTCGAATCCGACTTCCGGGTTGATAATACAGGAAAGCCCCTCACCGGATTTAACTTTCATCAAGCATCCCTGAAGGCAGGCGCCACATTTGATAATTTCGTCATCTTGGCCTTCGGCAATCTTTTTTGGTAAATCGGGATCCGCGATTAGAGGTCTTCCTAATGCTATTCCATCCACTATTCCTTCCCCAAACGCCTTCCTTATATCCTGTGGACCCCCAAGCCGTCCGGCAGCGATAATCGGCAGGTTGACTTTCCTCTTTATCTTACCCGCCCATTCGAGGTTTTTGCCCAACGGCAGGCTCATATGTTGATAATACCAAGGAGGCGAATCACAAGCGGATCCGCTGACTATATGAAGCGCAGATATACCTTTACCCTCGAGGAATTTCGCGAGGTAAAAGGAATCATCCAAGCTTAATCCATCCTCAACTTGTTCGGTGGCGGACATCCGAGCGATAAGGGGGATGTTATTATCGCCAATAATTTCTTTTATCCCGTCCAAAACCTCCTCCGCAAACCTATAGCGATTCTCCAAATTCCCACCGTATTTATCGGTTCGTTTATTGGTGCGAGGCGATATAAATTGAGCGATAAGATATCCTAATCCGAATTGTATCTCTATGGCATCGAAACCCGCTTTTATCGACCGTCGGCAGGAGGCGATATATTCATTAATAACCGTTTTAATCCTTGCTTCGTTCATCGATACAGGCGTAGCTCCGGTTGTGGGACAGGGTATTTCCGACGGGGCTTCAGGTTGAGTTTTGGATGCTTTCGGATTGGCAGCCCTGCCGGCGTGATTTATATGCGCTATGG
>JALSTH010000024.1 GCA_026983835.1 Candidatus Zixiibacteriota bacterium
CCGAACACATAGCGAAAAGAAACCCTCCGGAGGCGATATATTTCTTTAGCTCCCTCACCACCGCCAATTTCAACTTACTAACCTTTTTGAACCCCAGTTTCTTAGCGGTTTCCTCATTTATACGGACATTCCTCTTATACCAAATCGTATTGCGATAGGATGCATAAAATTTCCCGTATTGCCCTGTGAAATCCTCATGATGAAGGTGAACCCAATCGTAATCCTTCAATTTGCCCTCTAAAATATCATCATCCCAAATAACATCGAAGGGGATTTCCGCATAGGTCAAAGCTAAATTAACCGCATCGTCCCAAGGCTCTTTTTTGCTGTCGGGTGGGGCGTATATTGCGATTTTAGGGGCTTTTTCCAATAGGACCGACTCCATATTGTTATCTTCGATTGTAGTGCGTATCCGTGCTTCTTGGGCTGGACTTACCAATTCGAAGGAAACGCCTAAAAGTCGGCATCTCTCGGCTATCTCGGCATCTCCCGGAGCCAAAAACGAACCTCCGCGATAATTAAGTAACCATTCGACTTTCTCGCCCCGGGTTAAAACCCAATACGCTACTCCATAGGCTTTCAGATGATCGGTTTGTTTTAGGTCCATATTGATTAATATCTTATCGGCGAATGCGTTAGCGCTCAATGTTAAAATCACCAATAAGAATAACAGGGCCCGTTTTACCATATCCAATTCTCCATTACAACCGTTTTTATATTAGTTATGGCTTTTTAGGAAAAGCCTCCAATTATTTATCCGCCCATCTCGGTTTTCTCTTTTCCAAAAATGATGTCAAACCTTCCTGCCCCTCATCGGAAATTCTAAGTTTAGCGATAACTTCGGCGGTATATCGCTTGAGGTAGTCATAATCATATCCTCCTATCGTTCGTAACAATTCCTTCGAGGTGGTGATAGCATTGGGTCCGGAATTTAGAACTTGGCTCAATGTCTTTTCGATAGCTTCATCAAGGCTACCGTTGGGGACTACATCATCGATTAAGCCATATTCCAAAGCCTTCGGTGCTTCAAATCTCTCCCCCGTTAAAAACAATCGGTTCGCCCGCGAAAAGCCGACCCTCATTATCACATAGGGGGATATGCAGGCGGGAACCAAACCGAGTTTGACTTCGGAGAAGGAAAACTTAGCATTTTCGGATGCAATAGCTATATCACAGGCGGCAACCAATCCAGTTCCCCCTCCGATGGCGGCGCCGTTAATTTTACCGATGACCGGATGAGGAAATGTATGAATATTATACATTAAATCAGCAAGCGCCAAAGAGTCTTTTAGATTTTCGTCGAAAGAGTAGCCTTTCATTTTCTTCATCCAATTAAGATCAGCTCCCGCACAGAACGATTTCCCCTCGCCCGTTATTACCAAAGCCCGGATGTCGCCTCGCTCCTTGGAACTTAAAAAGACTTCATTCAGCTCAGCTATCATATACTCGTTGAAAGCATTTCTTATCTCGGGTCTATTTAATCTGATGACGGCGACTCCATCAGTTAAATCATAGACGATAGTCGAAAACTCGCTCATTAAAACTCCTTACTTCGTTTTATACGCTTCAATTTAGAAAACGATAATGATTTGCGATTATATAGTCAAGCCACTTAAATACGAAAAGTAAAAGGGAAATTGTTATTGACAATCGTAGGGGGCAATATATATTAGGATTAGGGCAGAATATTACTTCGTGATATCAGCTCTTCGCCGGCATCCGAAGGGCTATAATGTTGATAATGCGTACCCTATCAAACGGATTTTTGAAGCGTTTTAACTTCCCAAAGGAATTTTGGGGGTATAGCAAATGGCATAACGCAACGATTTTGACTATGAACTAATTTGTTTTCACCGAAATTATGCTGATGCTGTTTCGGATTTTAAGATGAGTGAACCCAAAAACCTGCAAAATAATACATTATCCCATCTTCAATTAATAGCCCGAATAAGCTCTCTTTGTTCCAACTACCCCATAAGTTTGATTTTAGATGATATTGTTCCTATCCTGAAGGAAATGTTTTCGGAATCCGTTTTGGGAGTTTCACTGAATAATGTCCGAAGTTCAAAAATTATCACTTCCATCTCCGGGGAATCAGAATGTAGGGAATTGATGGAAAGAATCTTATCCGATTATTTCGTGTCGCCTTCGGGGAACAAATCCAAAAATTACAGGCTCGAAATCCAAAACGGGGAATTTACGATTACCGAGAATAAAACTCATAAGCTGATTATCAGGGGATTGGAATTCGGCGGAAACAATTATGGACTGTTGGCTGTATTGAGCAGGCCATCCAAAAGGTTTTCGGCTTCCGAGATGAATTTGGTGAATATAAGCTCGAGGTTGATAGCGGCTTCGGCGGGATATGAATTTGGCATTAAGTCCGCAAGCTATTTCAATTTCCTTAAACTAAACCAAACACCGAGAGCTACAATAAATGAATTGAAAAAGGAGATCGCTGAAAAATCCAATCCATCAGCTGTAGGGATAGGTTATTTGATACCGGGGGAAAGTAGTTGTGAATTCTTTTTGGCTTCCGACGATGCGGAGAAGCAAAAACCCGATTTTTACAGCGATATGTCTATTGCCGCCGTCCAATTCGATTTGGACAAAACGACTGAAATATGGAAGGATACGATTGACGAAGCTCCGCTTCCCAAAACACTCCTTGCAGAGATGAGCAAACGGAATGTTGAAAATATCTTGTTTTATCCTTTAAAAGGGAAATCCGATTATTTCGGTTTTTGCGTTGTTGGATTTGGGGGAGCAATCCCCGATGATAATGAGGAGCGTATCCGGGATATCATATCGGATTATCGACAGAGATTACTGGCATCGGCGGCATTCAATATTATTATTTCCAATTATCGAAAACTACTTACCGCCGAAAAATTGGAATTGATAAAACTTACCGCCGCAACGGTGAATCATCATATTAACAATCAATTGTCGGTAATATTGGGGTCAGCTCAATTGTTGTTGCTCAAAGAGGATTTGCCTATGGATGTCCGTGAAAAAATAGAGATTATAGAGGGTAATACCCTGCAGATAAAGGATATTATCTCCACGCTCCGCAATATAAGGGATATCAATATCGCCGAATATATGGCAGGCGACAAATACCTTGATATATTGTAAAATAACCAAAAAAGCTTTATCCGACGATAGCGCTTTAATCCGTCCCGATATCAGCCGAAATATTTGATAGCGCCTATAATATACGGGGGAATTGAATTATGGCCGAGAAAGGCAATATTCTTGTTATCGATGACGAACAAAGTATGTGTCAGTTTATGGAGATTATGTTGGAGCGGGAGGGGTATGATGTAGTTGCTTATACTTCCGCTACCGAAGCAATCGAGAGGATAAAATCGCATTCTGATGATTATTACGATTTGGTGATAACCGACTTGATGATGCCGGAGATGTCCGGAATCGAGGCTATGCAGGAGATTAAATCTTTAAAGCCGGAAATTGATTTTATCATAATGACCGCTTTTGGTTCGGTTGAATCGGCGATAAAAGCTCTAAAAAAGGGGCCTCCGAGTATATTACCAAACCATTTAAAATCGATGAAGTAAAACACGCTGTTAGGAATTGTTTGGAAAAAAGGCGGGTAATCAGGGAGAATCAGAACCTTCGTGAAAAACTTTCGGAAGTAGGCGGTTTGGCGAGATTTATAGGGAATTCGCCCCCGATAAAAAGGTTGAAGGAAATTGTTCAGCGGGTGGCGGTTACCGATAGCACCGTTTTAATTACCGGCGAATCCGGTTCAGGGAAAGAGCTGATTGCCAAAGCGATTCATGAATTATCCCCTCGCTCAATGAAATCTTTTGTCTCCATCAATTGCGGAGCCCTGCCCGAAAATTTATTGGAATCAGAGCTATTCGGATATAAACGAGGGGCATTTACCGGTGCGGTTAAGGATAAAATAGGACTTATCAAATCGGCAGATGGCGGGAGTTTTTTCCTCGATGAGTTGGGAAATACTCCTCAATCGATACAAATTAAACTATTACGGGTCCTCGAACAAAAGGAATTAACTCCGTTAGGGGGGACTGAGCGGATTCCAGTGGATGTAAGACTTATCGCTGCCACAAATTCGGATTTGAAATCCGAAGTTGAAAGGGGGAATTTTAGGGCGGATCTATTTTATAGACTAAATGTTTTCCCGATAGAAATCCCGCCTTTGCGGGACAGGTTGGAAGATATTCCGTTATTGGTATCGCATTTCATTGAGCGGGTATGTAAAAGGTTGGGATGCGATATAAAAAGATTATCGAAGGATTCAATTTCGGTCCTTACCGCCTATGATTGGCCCGGAAATGTTCGGGAATTGGAGAATGTAATCGAACAGGCGGTGCTATTATCTTCGGGGGAGGAAATAGGGGGGGAAGATTTGAAGAGTTATTTGAAAAGGAACGAGAAAAAGGAAACCTTCGCTGGTTTATCCACCCAGCTGACACCGCCTTTGAGCGTAATGGAGGAGGCATATATCCTTTATGTGCTAAACCAAACGGGATGGAATAAATCCAAAACCGCAAAGATTTTAGGTATTGATACCTCTACACTATATCGCAAAATAAGCCGATATAAATTAAAAGATAAGGCAGGCATAATTAAATAATTGAAACAGGCGACTAAAAGATATAAATCCCTCTCCATAACCAAGACAGAAGTTGTTCCTTCGTTCAAGCGGGAACAATTTGGTGGAAGGAGGTTGTCAAATCAGTTTGTAGGGGCTTTTATATCTTCCTTTTTATCGTTTGTCATATTCTACTATAAACTTTGCCCGACGGTTTATTTCTGGGATTCGGCAGAACTTACAACCGCCGCCTATATGTTGGGTATTCCCCATTCTCCCGGTTTCCCTCTTTATATCCTTTTAGGGCGAGTTATGACATTTTTCCCTCTTGGGGATATTGGATTTCGGATGAACTTTTTTTCAGCGTTGAGCGGGGCTTTTACAATTTTCATTTTGAATTATGCCGCACGCAATATCCTTGATTCTTTTTTGAGTTTTAAGGCGATATACCGGGAGTATCGGCAGTATATTATCAGCGCCTTTTTATTGCTTTTCGCTTTCAGCTTTTCATCACTTACTCAAGCAACCCGGGCGGAGGTTTATTACCCGAATCTGCTTTTAATATCGATCTGTTTGTTTTTAGCCACCAAAAAGGAGAGCGGAAAGGCAGCTTTTGGTAGAGATACAATTCTTTGTTTCTTTTTGATCGGCTTGGGTGTCGGTATGCACCACCTTACAGTGTTGTTAATTGTTCCCGGAATAGTTATCCTTTTATGGAATAGCATAAAAAAGGGAAAGTGGGAGATAATTTTATTGTCCGCTATGGCGTTTCTATTGGGGGCGTCAGTAGTAGCATTTATTCCTATCAGATTTTCGGCGGGTGCCGGATATGTCTGGGGCGATCCATCATCATTGGATGGATTTATAAAGATATTTACCGCTTCGGATTTTGGTATTCCGAAGGGGACTTTCGCTCCGCAACACTTCTTGAAAGTGTTGAGTTTCTCCATAGGGGTTATTTTTAGGCAAATCGGCCTCATAGGGGCGATAGGGTTTCTCGTCGGTCTATTTATTATGATGAGAGGAAACCGAAGGAATGCGATCGGTCTAATATTTATCCTAATAATGAACACTTGCTCGGTATTGTTTTTTGAGGAATATTTTTATTCCTATTTGGACCTTCACGGTTATTTGTTGACTGCGGTGGCGCTATCGGTAATTATTTCCGCGATAGGTTGGGCGGTCATTATACCTAAAATCCTCGCAAATTTTAAGATAAATTCAAATCCTCGTTATAAGCTTTATTATGGCTTTGCTTCGTTGGTGCTTTTATCGATTGGGTTACTTTCCGCCGATAGCTTCAGCTATTCTTTGCATAATGATCAATCCGCGGGAGTTTTGATTGAAAAGATGGTTGAACCTTTGCCTGTTGACGCAACTATTCTCTGTAGTTCCACTAATACCGTGTTTTTGCTGGATTATGCCAAATACACTCAAGGGAAATATTTCAATCTCAATATTATCGATATAAATTCCTTAAATAGGGAATGGTATATAAAGAGGAATTTTTCCCGGCGGGATTATAGGGCTTTATCAACTGCCGGGGGTTTGAATTTCGACATTGAATTTTTAATCTCCGAAAACCCAGCAAAATTATATTTGGAATTGTCTCCGCCAATTTTATTCTTGTCGAATAATATCGTTCCTGATGGAGTCTTATATCGATATACGGGGGAAACCGAATACCGCCTTCCCAAAACCGAAACTATGGTGCTTGCTTCAAACCCGAATGATATGGAATACCAACGGATTTACGCCGAATGGTTATTGAACAGGGGGTTGTATTATTATTCGAATGGAATGGAATCTGAAGCTGATGGTTGCTTTAAAAATCTGGCTAATATCGACCCGAATTCAACCGATATAGTTAACAATTATAAAAAACTGGTAAAAGCCAAAAAGCGAATGCATTAGCTGATAGCTTTTTATGATAAAGAAAAGATGCAAAGGATTTACTTTAATTGAATTGATGATTGTTGTGGTGATAATCGGCATTCTGGCGACTTTGGCGATTAATCGATACTCAGCGGTGGGAGTAAAAGCAAAACAAGCCGAAGCCAAAGGCATTTTAAAGCAGCTGTATGTCCTTGAAAGATCCTATTTTCAGGAATATGGACATTATTGGCCCTCTGATGGGTCATCGATTACCGCCGATTCCTCCGAGGCTAACCGCAATAATTTCAGTATGTTATCCGTAAGGGTGGAAATAATGAAAAGTGCTCGATATAGTTATCAGCTAACCGGGGGTCCCGTAATATTTTCGGTTACGGCAACCGCATTCGGATTGGATAATGATGGGACAGCCGATATATGGAAAATAGATCAAAGTGGGAATTTACAGTGTATCTCGGACGATTCTCGGAGTTGAGGGTCATTTTCGCAGATTGCTATTGCATTTTGCTATGGAAAACATCGATTTAAATGTGGAACGGGAGATTGAATTTCAGCGGAAATCATAATTATAGGGGACTCAATAAGTTGTATGATATAAATTTTAATGGTTTCAGTGTTCGAGTTGGCAGGATTATTGCAAGGTAAGTTATAAACGAAATTAAATCAAAAAAGGAGGCCTAAATGATTACCAATTTCCGTATCAACCATAACCAAAAGGGTTTCACCCTTATTGAATTGATGATTGTAGTGGTTATTATCGGTATTTTGGCGGCTTTGGCGATTCCGCGATTTATGCAGGCCACCACGAAATCGAAACAAACGGAAGCTAAGCAACTGTTGAAACAGATTTATACGATGGAACGCGCTTATCGGCAGGAATACGATACCTATGCCTGTAATGGTCTAACTGGCAGTGCCTCCAACGGAACCGCATTGGCTACAATTGGAGTTGAAATCCAATCGAACGCCCGTTATAGTTATGCTATAACCGCTGGGACGAATACTTTTACCTGTGTTGCTACGGCAAACCTTGATGATGATGCTACAAATGATGTTTGGCAAATAGATGAGACAGGGGCGCTGACCAACACCACAGATGATGTTAGCAGTTAATAGATGTTGACAGGTAAGAATGAAGCCGGGGCAAGACGCTCCGGCTTTTTCTAATTTCGATTAAGCATTGGACGGCGTCTTATGATGATAAGTACAAATCCTTTCACTATCCTGACTTTCTTCCTGTTCGGTTTGGTGTTCGGGAGTTTTTTTAATGTTGTTATTTATAGGTTGCCCCTGAAGAAATCGATTCTTTACCCTTCTTCCTTTTGTCCGAAGTGCGGGATAAATATCAAGCCATACGATAATATACCTTTAATAAGTTATGCGCTGTTGCGGGGGAGATGTCGGAATTGTGGAGCTCGGATACCTTTCCGATACCCGTTTGTGGAATTATTGACCGGGGTTTTGTTTTGTTTGAGCCTCTATAAGAACGGATTCAATATTGAGCTCGTTGGAATATTGCTGTTTACATCCATTATGATTATTACTGCTTTCATTGATTTGGATTATATGGTTATTCCGGACAGGATAACCCTGCCGGGTATCGTAGTCGGGTTTGCCGTTTCCTTACTGCGCGGAGGAATAACTCCTGTTGATTCCGCAGTAGGTTTAGTCGCCGGCGGGGGGATATTATTCTTGATTTCCGTTTTAGGCGATTGGGCCTTCAAAAAAGAAAGTATGGGGGGCGGAGATATAAAACTCGCGGCGCTGATCGGAGCTTTTATAGGTTGGAAGGGGGTATTGGTTACATTAATACTTTCTTCATTTTTAGGTGCCTCGGTAGGTATATTAATGCTTTTGTTTTCAAGAACATTCTCCAAAAGGGAAAATCATCAAATCCCCTTCGGGCCGTTTCTATCTTTAGCTTCGATAATAGCCTTATATTGGGGGAATGAGATAATTAGAATTTACATCCAAAATGTAATTAAATAGTAAATAGCAAATTATTATCATCCCAACTACCGTTCTTACTTGAAAAGTGCTTTCCCTACCGAAGATTTCAGAGGTCAAAAATTGCTTGACTTGAAATCGGAAATAAAGTATTAACATATAAATTTGATTATTGTAGTCTTAGATCCTTTTAACTTTTAAAATTTTAAGATGGTGAATTAAAAGGCGTTTCGGTCGCTTGATTATGCGGGTGTAGTTCAATGGTAGAACACAAGCTTCCCAAGCTTGATACGAGGGTTCGATTCCCTTCACCCGCTTTGTTTTACATTTAGATAAGAAGAATAGTTCCGATTATAAATATAATGGGAAGGATGTTAGGAATATCATTACTTATTTTTAGGAGGTAACCTAATGTATTTTGGGAAAAAACTACTGAAAGCGACAGTATTGGTTGTCTTATTGTTCACGGTGGTCGTGTTTGCTCAGGATGAAGGAAAGGTCATTCAGAATATGGCTGGTGGAAGCGTGGATTGGAGTGACCAGACCATAATGGCGACAGGTATTGGGACGCCGAATCCGAAATTATCCCCGGCGCAACAGCGCACCAGCGCACTCACCGCTGCCCGTATCGATGCTTATCGCAGGCTGCTGGAGATAATCAAGGGTGTAAACCTTACCGCCGAAACTGTGGTTAATAATTCTATGGTCGAATCGGATGTTATTCGTATGACGGTAGAAGGAACTTTGCGAGGTTTCCGTCAAGTAGGTCCTCCGAGGTATATGGATGATGGTACTGTGGAACTCGATGTTGAAGTTTCTTTAAGCGGGAAAATTTTGGGAGCGGTACTGCCTCCCACCGGTTCGAAGCAGAATGAAATGGAAAGCAAGGATATTCCCTCGAATCCTTCTGGGTCATATACCGGAATGATCGTTGATTGTCGTGGGCTTGGGGTTCAATATGCCCTTGCTCCGAGGCTTTTGGATGAGTCCGGGGAAGAGGTTTACGGTCCCGATTGGGTCGATAGGGATGTCGCCACCGAGAAAGGTATTGTCCAGTATGGCACCGACGAATCGCAATTCAAAGACAGGGTCGGTGATAATCCATTTAGAGTTAAAGGACTTAGGGCTGCCGGCACAAATAATTGCGATGTGGTAATTTCCAACGCCGATGCTACGGTATTGTCATCGACCGACGAAAACCTGAAGTTTATGGATCAGTGCAAAGTTGCTTTTTTAGTAGATTAATCGCGCCGCTACCATAAACTGGTTTGTATATAAAATTTGCATAGGAGATTATTAAGTTGATTTCTAAAAACTGTTTTAGATGGTCATTGATTATTACGCTTGCGTTGATATTATTTGCGGCTTCGGTTTCCTTTGGGCAGGGGAATGTAAATTTGCAAGTGAAGGGAATGGGAGTTATTACCGCCGGCGATACCGGAAAGGCTCGTGATGATGCCATCAATGACGCTTTGAGAAAAGCGGTCGAGCAGGCGATGGGGACTATAATTTCCGCGGAGAGTATAGTCGAGAATTCGATATTGATACAGGATAATATCTATTCCAAAACTCAAGGTTATGTGAAATCCTTCAATATCGTTTCCGAAGGTAAATCTCCCGATATGCCGAATGTTTATGAGGTAACCATCGATGCTACCGTTTCGGCGGCGGATCTGAAAAACGATTTGGTCGCATTGGGTATCTTAATGCAGCGAAAAGGCCTGCCCCGTATGATGGTGATAATCGAGGAACATAATTTGAGCAATCGGGATTATATCCGCGAAGGCTATGATTTAAATACCGCCGAACAGACCCTGATGGAGACTTTTCGTAGCAAGGGATTTCAATTCGTCGATCAGCAAACGGCGTTTAATAATATCCAAAAGAGCGCCCGGCAGGCGGCTTTAAGGGGAGATACCAAAGCGGCGGCATCGATAGGAAGTCAATCGGGAGCGGAGGTGATTATTACCGGTAAGGCGATTTCCAAAAAGGCTGAAGTTAACGCTAAGTTGGGCGGAATGATTTCGGTGCAGGCGAATGTCAATCTGCGGGCGATAAGGACCGATAACGCCGATATTATCGGTACTGCTTCGGAACATGCCGCACAGGTGCATATCGATGAGATTACGGGAGGTGTAATGGCGATACAAAAAGCCACCAAAAGCGCCGCGGAGATACTTGCCGCCGAGATAGCGGATACATGGTCAACCGATCTTGCGAGTGGTATGAGGGTGGCTGTTACTTTTCATAATGTTAAATCATTTACTGAGCTTAACGACTTGAAATTCGCCATTCAGGATTATGTGCGCGGGGTTAAATCGGTGGATCAGAGACAGTTCGGTGGTGGCGTTGCCATATTTGATGTTCAAACGACTTCAACCGCTATGGATATTGCATCCGCCCTGAAGGATAAACCAAACCCCAAATACAAATTTGAAATCCTTTCGGTTTCACCAAATAATTTGGAGGTTGAGGTTAAGAATAAATAGGGATTATTAACTAAACTTGGAGTAATAGTATGGCGAGATATTTAAAAATAATCATTATATTTGCGGTAGCTCTTTTCGTTTCCGAAGTATTGGAGACTATTTCCTATGCTCAGGAATCCGTACCTCCGGTTCCTATCCCCACGCTGAAACGCAGGATTGCGGTTTTTGATTTTCAGGACAAGACCGATTATGGACAGGCAAATGTGGGAGAGGGGATGGCTGATATGTTGACGACCGAATTGGTGAAGAGTGGTAAATATATCGTCATTGAGAGACAACAGATAGAAAAGGTGATGAAGGAGCAGCAGCTTGGTATGACCGGGGCGGTAACTTCTCAGACAGCGGCGCAAGTGGGTAAAATGCTGGGGGTGGAGTTGGCTGTTTTTGGAGCCGTGACTGAGTTTGGGCAAAAGAAATCGGAAACCGGAGGGGCATTAAAGAAGAAACATTTTGGTATCGGTTTAAGTAAAACCTCCGCCCGAGTAGCTATTGATGTGAGGATAGTCGATACGGAAACGGGGCAGATATTAGCGGCGGATAATGTGGTCGGCGAACAGAAAAAAACGGGATTGTCTTTGGAAACTTATGATGTGAGTTTTAAGGACAAGAACAAATTCGACAAGACTTTGGTTGGTAAAGCTACCCGTAAGGCGATTGAACAAATAATCGCTAAAATAGACGCCCAATTGGCAAATAAACCTTGGCAGGGGAAAATTATCAAAGTTTCCGATCGAACGCTTTATATAAATGGCGGGAGTAATATCGGCTTATTGGTGGGGAATGTGCTTCAGGTATATAAACCCGGCGAGGAGCTGATAGATCCCGATACGGGCCTTTCGCTCGGTTCCGAGGAGAAGAAGATAGGCGAAGTGCAGATTTACGATGTGCAGGATAAATATTCCAAAGCTATGGTTCGGAGCGGAGCGGGTTTTGAGCGCGGGGATATAGTTAAGCCTTGATGATGTTTATATTTTTTAAGCCCGCTTTTTAGGCGGGCTTTTGTTATTTCGACAAGGTATCGAAGCAACGGTTTTTGGAGTGGAAATGAAAATTAATTATGACAGGCGATATTATACATTGGGGATAATTACAATTGCTTGGGGAATTTCTCTGGTAGCTTTGTTTTTGGGGGTATTAAATGTTATTGCAGGTGAAAATATACCCCATCTCACCTTTTTTATCGGCGATGTCCAAACCAAAACTTCAGGTGATAATGATTGGTCTGCAGCTGAATTGAATGAAGAACTCAATTCGAAATCGCAAATAAAGACCGCTGACGAATCGCGGGCGGAAATTACCTTAACGGATAATACCGTTATAAGGGTGGGTGAAGATTCGGAATACGAATTGGATTCCCTTTTGTCGGGCAAAGATAGTTTCAAATCGGATAGCAAACTTAACAGGGGAAGGCTATGGGTTAACATTAGGAAATTGGCTGGGAAGAATGCAAGATTCAGCGCTCGCACCCCGACAGCGGTAGCGGCGGTCAGGGGTACGGTTTTCAGGATGGATGTTAATGATGGGGATTCGACTACCGCGCTTTATGTTTATAGGGGAATTGTTGAAGTCGGCGGCCCTCAATGGGCGCCTGATTATGGCAAGATGCATAAGCTGAAAGCTCCAACACAGGTCAAAGGTCCAAAAGAAGTGTCGATAAACGAATGGACCGAAATCGTCCGTGCCCAACAAAAATTGCTTATAGGTCCCAAAGGGGTTATCAGCAAGGAACAATTCGATATACAAAGTGATAAAAAGGATGATTGGGTGTTATTTAACATTGAAAGGGATAGTTTGCTTTCTATGAACGAGAAGTATTAACGAAAAATCGTATTTCCGTTTGCCTGTAATTCCCGCAAGATATAAATCAATCCGTTAACAATAATTTGCATAATAATCCGTATGTTGAAAGTAGTGAGAGTAAGAAAAGGAAGCATAGCTTCCGAAATGAATTTGCCCACCGATTCCAAATTATTGGCGATAAACGGGAATAAAATCCTTGATGAGTTGGATTACAAATTCCATTCATCCGATTACAACCTTGAATTTTTAATGGAATTTCCAAATGGTGAAAAGGTGGTTTATGAGTTTAAGCGGGACGATGGCAGCGATATCGGTTTGGAGTTTGAACCGCCCAAAATAAGGCGATGCGGGAATAGGTGCGTCTTTTGCTTTATAGATCAGCTTCCGAAGGGACTTCGCGGAAGTTTGTATATCAAGGATGAGGATTATAGATTATCCTTTCTCGATGGTAATTTTATAACGCTGACCTCCCTTGGCGAACGGGATTTAGTTCGGATAATAGAATATCATCTTTCGCCGCTTTATGTATCGGTTCATACGACTAATGAGAAATTGCGTAAGCTGATGCTCGGGAGAAAAAGACCAAAATCGATAATGCAATTATTGCATCGCTTAACCGATGGTGAGATAGATATTCATACGCAGATCGTCCTCTGTCCGGGATTTAATGATGGAGATGAATTAAAGAAAACGATAAGCGATTTGGCGGGATTGGGTCCTCATATAAAATCGGTCGGAGTTGTCCCGGTTGGGTTAAGCAGGCATCGAGAAAATCTGCCTTATATCAAGCCTGTTGATATTAAAAAAGCTTTGGAAATAATCAAGGGATTTGGTTCGGATATGCAGCGAAACTTCAGGAAACAGAAGGAAGGAGGGTTTGTATATCTTGCCGACGAATTTTATCTTATTGCCGGGATGAAGGTTCCCGAGAATAGTTATTATGATGATTATCCCCAACTCGAAAATGGGATTGGGATGGTGCGCTCTTTTTTAGATGATATAAAAGTCCAAACAAAAACCCTAAAAACTTTGATAATGAAGAAGCATCTCCGCATTATGCTTATAACCGGGAAGCTGATGGCTCCTACGCTGAAGCGGGAATTATTGCCGAGATTAGGCTGTTTTAGTGATATGTTGTCCGTTGAAATAGTACCGATCGCGAACGAATTGTTAGGGGAGAGCATAACCGTCAGCGGATTATTGTCCGGCAGGGATATAGTCGATGGAATTGTGAAGAATGGGTTGGAATCGGATCTGGTTATATTACCTCCCAATTGTATAAACGCCGACGGTATTTTGTTGGATGATTTCACACCGAAATTGATTTCCGAGCGAACCGGTGTTCCAATCAGGGTGGGTTCGTATAATATAATAGAGTCTATTTTATCGGCTTTACGGGAGTTCAATTAGATGGCTATTCCTGTTGTCTCCATAATTGGGTTGCCCAATGTTGGTAAATCCACCCTGTTCAACCGAATTATCGGCGAGAGGTTTTCCATTGTCGATGATACGCCGGGTGTGACGAGGGATCGTATTTATAAACCGACCGAATGGGCGGGGAGGCATTTCTATTTAATAGATACCGGCGGATTCCTACCTGCGGAGAAGGACAGAATAAACAGAGCCGTTGCGGAGCAAGCGGAAATTGCAATGGAAGAGTCAGATTTGGTTTTATTTATGATGGATGCCCAGACGGGACCTTTGCCGGATGATGATGATTTGGTGGAAATAATCCGCAAGCGAAAGAGGAAAGTGCTACTCGTTGTGAATAAGATGGACAACAGCGATGTTCTGCCGGACCCCAATGATTATTACCGTTTCGGCTTGGGCGATCCGATTTTGGTTTCTGCGGTTACGGGGAGGAATATCGGTGATCTATTGGATGCGATTGTGGAAATCCTTCCTCCGACGACGGCGAAGCGGAAACAATCGGAGGGAATCAGGATTGCTGTTTTGGGCAAACCGAATGTGGGAAAATCATCGCTCGTCAATGCCCTGTTGGGTCGTGAGAAACAGGTTGTGGATGATGAACCCGGGACCACACGGGATTCGATTGACTCACCCCTGAAATATTTTGGACGGGATTTTATTTTGATTGATACAGCCGGGTTGAGGAAAAAAGCGAGGATATATAATTCCATTGAGTATTATACTCTCTTGAGGGCATTAAAAAGTATTGAGAGGGCGGATGTGGCTTTGGTGTTAATCGACGCACAGACCGGAATTACCAAACAGGATCTGAAAATTGCTCAATCGGTTTTAGATTCATATAAGCCGATGATTCTCGTTATCAATAAGTGGGATTTGCTCAAAGGGGTCTCGGCTGATAGCTATTCGGAGGAATTCTACCTCGATAATCCGATTCTGAAGCCTTATCCTCTTTTCTTTACTTCCGCCCTGACAAAAAAGCGACTGGGGAAACTACTGCCGTTAGTGGAGGAAGTTTTCAAAGAAGCCAATAAAAGGATTCCAACGGCGGAGCTCAACGATATAATCCTGCCGGAGCTAAGGGCAAAGCATCCTCCGGCGGTCGGCGGCAGATTTATAAATTTTTATTATCTGACTCAATATGATGTCAAACCGCCATCTTTTATGCTATCCTGCAATAAGCCGAAGAATATAGATGATACTTATTTGAGATTTATCGTGGGACGGATTCGGTATCATTTCGGTTTTATCGGTTCTCCTATTAGATTAAGGCTTAAGAAAAAAGGGAAAAAAGATTGATACAATTTATAGCTGCCATAATAATCAGTTATCTTATAGGATCCATACCTACAAGTATTATTGCCGGACGGTTATTGAAAGGGATCGATATCCGTGATTTCGGTTCGGGGAATGCGGGGGCGACTAATGTTTATAGGGTTTTGGGTCCCATTCCCGCCATTGTGGTGGTTTTAACGGATGCTGCAAAAGGGGTGGCGGCAGTTCTTCTTGTTGCGGCTATTGTTCCCTACAGTTTCTTGGGTGATACCGATGGAATAAGGATTTTATGCGGACTATCGGCGATCGTGGGACATTCGTTTCCGATATGGGCGAATTTTAGGGGTGGCAAAGGAGTTGGAACTGCTGCGGGGGTAATGTTTTCAATTATTCCGCTGGAGTCTTTTCTTTTGTTAATCTTATTTATTATCGTCGTTGCGGTCAGTAGATATGTTTCCTTGGCTTCTATTATGGCGGGAATATTTTTGTCTTTGATATTGTTATTTGAAAAATATTGGCTTGGAAAAGAGATCTCCGATATTTTGTTTGCGGTGTCAGTTTTTATAAGCATCTTTGTGCTTTTCTCTCACCATTCTAATATAAAAAGGCTGATTCAAGGGAAAGAAAATAAATTTGGGAAAAGGATAAAGTTATGAACAACCTGTTTGATAATTGGAGTCGCACAAAAATTATCGCCACAATAGGTCCTGCCACCGAAGGCATCCCCATTATGAAGAATTTGATTACCGCCGGTATGGATATAGCGCGCCTGAATTTTTCGCATAACACCATCGAATATCATAACCGTATTTACAATAATCTCAGAAAAGCGGCGCGTTCCCTTCATAGGGAGATATCCATTATGCAAGACCTTCCCGGGCCAAAAATACGGGTAGGGGAGATGCCCGAGTCGGGGGTTTATATGGAGGAAGGGAAGGAATTTACATTTGTTCGTAAACGAATCAAAGGGAATACACAATCAGCATCCATCAATCATCCGGGAATTTTCAGGAGCGTAAAGGAGGATGAGAGGATACTTATTGACGATGGTAAGATAGAGTTAAGAGTTTTATCCGCCGGGTTGGAGAAAATCATTTGCGAGGTAGTTACCGGCGGAATACTTACCTCGCACAAGGGCGTGAATTTCCCCGATTCGAAGTTGGATGTTCCATCCGTTACCCGAGAGGATTTTCGTTTGTTGAATGCCGGGATGAAGATGGGGGTGGATTTGGTGGCATTGTCTTTTGTCCGTAGCGTAAATGATGTGATAAGGGTAAGGAAATATCTTCGTAAGCAAGGGAGGGATGCTTTTCTGATTTCGAAAATAGAAAAGCACGAGGCGGTTGTTGACATCGATGAGATAATCGAAGCTTCCGATGGAATAATGGTCGCCCGCGGTGATTTGGGTGTGGAGGTTCCTTTAGTTGAAGTTCCGGGGATTCAGAAACGGATTATATCGAAATGTAATATGGCCGCCGTCCCGGTGATTACCGCCACTCAGGTACTCGAATCAATGATAAACAGCCCTTCTCCTACCAGAGCGGAGGCTGCTGATGCGGCTAATGCTGTCTATGACGGCACCGATGCTTTAATGCTCTCCGGCGAGACAAGTATCGGTAAATACCCATTGGAGGCTGTGCGGTTTCTAACCGCTATCACATACGAGGTCGAATCGGATATGGCATCTTCATTTATTCTCCCGCGCCGAGCCGGGGAAGTAGGCGGCGAAATAGATGAAAATATCGGGATGTCCGCTGTTGGAATTGCGAAAAATGTAAAGGCGGCATTGATTATCACTCCCACCAGATCCGGACGAACGGCAAGGCTTGTTTCTCGTTTTCGTCCGCCGATTCCGGTTATCGCCTTGACCAATAACCAGCAGGTAGCCCGAGAATTACAATTATCGTATGGAGTATATCCCATTATAATTCAGGGAGAATACCATTTTAATGTATTTTTGAAAAAAATGAAGCAATTCGTTATAAAAAAGGGACTTGCGAAAAAGGGCTCAAAGATAGTAATTTGTTCGGGATCGCCGGAAAGCAATCTTGGAGAAACAAATCTTTTGACCGTTGAAACCTTATGAACGATAAGGAACGACTATACTCAATAGCTGTTTTGGGAGGGGGGAGCTGGGGAATTGCGTTTTCCGTTCACCTTTATTCTCTCGGGCATAAGGTTTCCATTTGGGAGTTTAACCGGGAGGATGCGATTGAACTTGCCCTGAGACGGGAGCATAAAACGAAACTTCCCGGAGTGATGATTCCGAACGAAATCGAGATAAGTAATAACCTCTCTGAAGTCATAAAGGATGCTGAAATAATAGTGATTGCTATTCCTTCGCATACCGTTAGGTCAGTCTCGAGAAAGTTGTCAGAATTATTATCGGATAACGGTCCTCTAATTGTGAATTTATCAAAAGGTTTGGAGGTTGAGTCTTTGAAGCGAATGTCTGAGGTCATAATCGAGGAGTTGGATACGGGGTATAAAAATAAGGTTATGACCCTTTCGGGACCTTCGCATGCGGAGGAGGTAAGCCGTCGAATGCCGACTACGGTTGCAATAGCCGGACAGGATTTGCAGAATTTAAGCTATGTCCAAAATGCCTTCAGCTCGAAATATTTTCGAGTCTATACCAATGCTGATTTGATCGGAGTCGAGTTGGCTGGCTCATTGAAAAATGTCATCGCCATCGCTGCGGGTATCTGCGATGGGTTAGGGCTTGGCGATAATACTAAGGGTGCCTTACTAACGCGGGGTTTGGCTGAGATGACCCGTTTGGGGGTCGCTATGGGAGCGGCACGGGAGACATTTTCCGGACTTGCCGGTATTGGCGATTTGGTAGCGACCTGTTTAAGCGGTCATTCGCGTAATAGATTATTCGGAGAGAAAATCGGGAAGGGGGAAAATTTTGATGATGCCCTTTCGGAAATGATTATGGTCGCCGAAGGAATTAAGACGACAAAGGTCGCAGTAAGGCTTGCGGATAAATATGAAGTCGAAATGCCTATTGCTAAGGAAGTATTCAATGTATTGTTTGGAGGAAAGGAACCGAGGGTGGCGGTCATAGACCTGATGACCCGCGAGCCGAAATCGGAGGCGTATCTGTATGGAAAATAAACCTACTTTTGAGAACGGATTAAAGCGGTTGGATGAGATTGTCCAACGGTTATCATCGGAGGATGTATCTTTGAATGAATCATTTAAGCTGTATGAAGAAGGGGTAAAACTTGTCGATTATTGCACAAGATTATTAACCGAATTTGAGGGCAAGGTGAAAAAGCTATCCGGTGATTCCGAAAGCGGATTTAATGTCGAGCCATTCGAATAGGGATTGAAAATGAGTATTAAAACATTTGGAATAATGGCGAATCCCAAGAGAAAGCAGACTGCCGATGCAATTATGCGGATTAGGGATTGGCTGTTCAGCCATAACATCACCTGCTATTTGGATGAGAACTTATCAGGTATTGTTAAGGACGGTTGTAATTTCCTATCGCGGGTGGACCTTGTTCGGGAAGCAGATTGTATCGTTACGCTCGGAGGGGATGGTACTTTATTGACAACCGCACGGGTGGTTGGCGATTCCGGTGTTCCGATATTGGGCATAAATCTCGGCTCATTGGGGTTTCTGACGCAACAATCGGAAAAGGCGCTTATCGAATCTCTTGAGAGGGTGTTATCCGGAGATTTCGGAATAGAGAAAAGGATGATTTTAAGTGCTACAGCCGATCCGCCCGTGGACTCCAATCGAGTATATGCCTTGAATGATTTGGTGGTGGATAGGGGATCGTTGTCGAGGTTAATAGTTATTCATTTATATGCCGATGGCGATTATGTCAGCTCTTATCGTGCTGATGGAATTATTATAT
>JALSTH010000025.1 GCA_026983835.1 Candidatus Zixiibacteriota bacterium
GGATGCCTGAGTGAAATAAACCGAACGATAAATATCGTCGCCGGTCTTATCATAAACGATTCCCGTTCCATACCAATATCCGGTCCCCAAAGACCAATTTCCGGATTCGTATTTGTCATTGCCATGTATATCAATTATCGCTCCTAATCCCCCTGCCCAGCTGTGGCCATCGGTTCCGTCGCCCCGCCTTCCGGAGCCAACTCCCTGAGCATTGGAGACATTAATTTTCATTTTGGAATGATAATCACCGCGGTCTGCAATCTCAGCCGATGGTTCGGCAATATAATGATCATCGCCTTCGAGATTGCCGAGTATCCCTACGCCTCCTCCTACGCCGCCATAACCCTGCCCATCGCCGTAAATGTAATATCTGTCCTTCCCCTTTACATCGAGATTAAATCCACACCCGAAACAACCTGCTCCCTGCCCGCCCGATTCCATCGAATAATCATCATCCCCATCCTCGTCCAATAAAACCCCGATACCAAACATACCATAACCTTGAGACCATTTTTTGCTTTTATAAATATCATCGCCGCTGACATCGATTAACACCCCGCAACCGAAAATTCCGACCCCTTGTGAAGGAACCGATTTATCATCATTGAGATATTTATCTTTTCCGCTTAAATCGATACAGATGGAAACCGGAGTATCGGGATTGGAGGTTGCTCCTACCGAGCCATTATATGTGTCATCTCCCCCAAAATCTATCAATAAACAGCAGTCGCTATAACTGTGCCTATCCTTTCCCTCTCCGGATATTACCACTCTCCCGATAGGGGTTTTGAAATTGAAATCGATATCCTTGAAATCAAGGGATTTATCTTTTAACAACTCCGACAGATCCCACCGACCGCTTTCAGCGGATTGGACTGCTTTCATACAACCGTAATAGAGGGAATGTTCGTCTATTGAATGGCTGATGTCATCGAATTGGGGATAATAAACAGTCCCATCTCCTTGACTTTCGGGAAAATCATCAATGGAGAATATTTCATACAATAGTTTTGGTTTTACATCTCGCAAAGCCAAATCTCGCCATTTCACGGCATCAAGTATATTAAGGAGGATTTTAGCGGTTTCAATTTGGATTTTCAGATCGATTGAATCCAACTGTTTTTGGGCTTCCTTTACCAAATCATAATCCGATTTGTTCCCAAAAGTATAAAACTGCATTTGTTTATTCTTATAGGCATATATCTTTTCCAACGCATCTATTATGGGTCGGGTAGAATCGACTTCGGCGGATAAATTCGTGGAATAGTTACGGAAACCGCTTATTCGCCTATCAACCCCCAACATATACACAATTCTATGTAAGGAAAACTTCTTCTCGGCCATAAGCTTCGGATTTAGGTAATCTTCGATAACATTTCCCATCGAAACCGAAAATTGGTATCCCATCAAAGGTTCGGCGAATAAATCGTTGAAATGGGGCATTACATAAGGTATCAATTTCGGGTTCGGATAGCGATTCCAATAACCCTTTGGGTTGTATCCCAAATCGGAGCGGCTAAACCCAACCTCATTTAACGCCTTTTTTAGTATGTCCTGTTGAGCGTAGGCAAGGGATGTCAGGAACAGCATAATGATTATACAAAATATAATCTTGCGGGGCATAATTTTCTCCTATTACGATATTTATTGTAAAACAAGCTTAAAACAATTGGATATAGAATTCAAATCTATTTTGGGGAAATTGATAGGGCTATGGGATATTTTTTGTTTTGGTTATTAAACGGAATTTTAATAAAAAGCGGGATAAATACATTCTCCGAAAACAATAGTTTTGTCAATTCCGCGGATTACGATTTCGATTGACAAAAAATTTATAAATAATATATTATTAGTATAGAAGGTGAAATTAATCGCCGTTTATATGGTTGCTTTTTCTTACGGGAAACCGCGGTAGAAGTTAGATTTCGAAATTTTAGCCGGGGAATTGATGCGTAAGTTTCATATTACTAATATCCTATTCGCAGTTATATTGATTTTTACCTTTTCCGCGGTTAACGCTATTGGGGATGATAAAATATCGAAGGGGAAATTATCTGGGTTCGGTGATGTTTTAGTCGATTCAACCGCAGGCGCTAACTCCATACATACCATCAGCTTCAATGGGGAAAACGGACTTCCGCCGGGAGGGAAATTTCATTTTGATTTCCAGCAGGGGTTTGACTTTGGTAATTTGAATTCCATAAACATTAAAGTGGGGGATAGCCTATACAATAACTATATTCAGGGATATAATATTAATAATCAGACATTATCGATAATTATGAAAACGGATTCGCCACCAATAGATCCTAATTCATTGATAATCATCACCTTAGATTATCTTGTAAATGATACGATTGCCGGTAGCCATTTTTTGGTGGGTTGGACTACGACTGCTTTAGATTCTCTGATTGACGGGCCCTCTGTCTCGCAGATTTTTGATATAATCCCGAGTGCAGTTGATCATATAGAAATTACACCCGCAGGTGATATGGAAATCCTTGCTGGGGAATATGTTAATTTCGATGCAACTGCTTTCGATGAATATGGGAATGAGGTTGGAGGGTTGGATTTTGAGTGGTCTGTTGAACCGGATAGTTGCGGTGATATTTATAATGGCTTCTTTATGGCTGATAAGGTTGGCGTTTGTCATATTTATGCTTCCTACGGTGAGACGATAGGTGTATCCGGAGATATTACGGTGATTCCGGGGGAGTTTGGAAATGTAAACTTTTATAATATTCCTATTAGCTCCGTTGCCGGTAGGTCTTTCCCTGACAGTATAGGCGTTGAAATTTTGGATGTAAAAGGAAATCATAAAACCGATTTTCAGGGGGAGATATATTTTACCAGTACAGCTGATTCCGAATATTTTTACTATAATCAAAACCATCCTTATAATTTTACTCTTTCCGATTCTGGATTTCGTTATTTTTCTGGAGATGGATTTATACTTTTCACATCCGGTTTACAGAATGTTTTATTTAATTATGAAAGCCAATCTATTCAATCTACTGCGGTATTGGTTTCTCCTGCCGATGTAGCTAATTTCATTATATCATGCGATTTAGACTCCATTGTGGCGGGAGAGGCATTTGAGCTCGGTGTTAATGGGGCAGTTGATAGTTTTGGTAATTTAGTATCAGGGTTAATTATCGTCGAAGGGGTGGAGGGGGTTCATCCATCACCTTGGGGAGCAGTTCCCATTCTGAACAATATCAATGTTTCCGATGGAGAAGGTTACGCTCTCCAATATTTATATGCGACGGATACGGTTCTTATAGAGTTAAGTTCCGGTTATTATGCGGATACTACCCAACCATTTTTTGTCCATCCGAGCAATTATGCAAAAACCTCCGTATCGATTAATTCGCCCCAATCCTGCGGGATACCGTTTACCGAACCATCGGAGATTATCGCTTACGATGGTTTCGGCAATGTTAAAATTGATATGGATGCTTCACAAAACGAGATAAGGCTTGATGCGATGGGGGCAACCGACATTATCGAGAATAATATCTTTAACCAATCATCGGATTTCGTTGATGGTATTTGTGATTTATATTCTCATTATACAACATTATGGGGTGAGTCCGGTTATAAACGATTGATGGCGGTTTCCGATGTGGATACCTCCTATTCCAATTCTTTTTATTACCTATCCTTGTTATTGGATTATCTTCATTTGGGAGAAGAATATTTCTTCTTTGACGATTCTGTATCGGCGATTATGCAACTATCTAACAACACGGACAGGGCGGTAATCGTAGATAGTACTATTCTTGTTCCGAAGGATGAGGTAAATCATTATTTTTGTAATTCGGAACCTTCTTTCCCTTTCAGCATAAACGCTGGCGAAACGAAAAAATTTAATTTGAGCTTTTATGTTCCTTTCCATCCCGGGGGTGTTTCGGAGCCTTTGAATATCGATATATTTTCACATACCGATACTATTGCGATATTCAATAAAACCTTTAATTTCCCCGATACGGCACATTTTGCGGTTCGTGATTTAGTTAATTCTTTCAGCAATTCTCTACATCCCGATACTGTTACTTTGGGCCAGGTTTATTCTTTCGCATTAACGGTTGCGGATACATTTTATATTGGAATAAATTTATATGATTCTTCGAAAGTTGTTATTCAGGACACCCTTGGCCATTTGTATGAGTCTAATTTGTCCTCTGACACTTACCTTCCCCCCAATGCCGAACAAGTTGAATTAAATTTCGATCCGAAAGCGATTAACGAGGATTTGCTGCCGGGCAGCTATCATCCATCGTTGGTTTTATATGGGGGAGTTATGGGGTATCCATATATCGACAGCTTGCAGGCTTTGGATTTTCTTTTTATTACCGACCGTTCATCTCTTTCATATATAAGTAATACCCTCAATCCGGATTCGGTTGTTATAAATTCTTCGGTACCTTTCCAGCTGGAAATAGCAAGCATCGATGGGGTAACATTGGAACTAAATCCCGATAGTACGAATTTTGTTTTTGGGGGCGGTGAGAATCCGTTTAGGGCTGTATTGGATACCGCCGATGGTTTCCCTAATGAGATCCCGCCAAATGATACTGTTTTGTTGCATTTCGTCAGTTCGGTGGTCAGCGATTCTTTGGAAATTGGTGATTATGCTCCAACCCTCAGGCTTTTCGGCCTCGAAAACGGGGTTGAAATCGATGAATCAATCGGTTTGAAGAATGATTCCGTTTCGGTATTTAGTCCGGGATATATTGTTATTGATTCCACCCATATTAGCTCCCCCAATGCTCCGAAAGTTGACATCGGTCAAAATTTCTTTTTCTCCGGCATTTTTCGGAATATGGGGAGTGAGCCGGTCAGGAATATAATAGCCGGCTTAAGTTCGGATGGAGGTTCCGAATATCCTGATTCTATAATTGTAGATCTCCTCCCCGGATTATCGGAAATCAATTTTGATTATCCCGTTGCTGCGGATTCCGTTTCCGGTTTTGAGGTTTTTGAATTATCCCCTGTTAGTGCAACAGGTGATATATCCGGAAATGAAGTGGATATTGAAGTTGCTCATAATCAAGGAACCAGAATTGTTGAGAAGCAGTTGCCCGCTTCGGTAGGAATAATCGGACTTGAAGTATTTAATGTTACTCCTGATGTTGACACCGTTACTGCCGGGGAGCGTTTTACTCTTAATGCAATAGTATTTAAGAATGGGGAAGCTGATATATCCGGAGATATGGCTTTGCAATTGGATTTGTCCTCCGCTCCAGATTTTGCACTGATAGGTCCGGCAAGGCAGGAGTTCGATATAATAGATAATCCTATCGATACCGTATTTTGGGATATTTATGCGGCTGATATCGATACTGTTGGTGAGTTTGTTATCAACACCAAGTTTGACGGGGATATAATTGATGTAAATGATTCCTCCAACGCAATAGGTGTTGATAGCACGGCAAATATTCGTATAGTGGTTATCCAACCGATTGGTGTATCTAGTTCTTTGAGGATAGTAAATCCTTTCGGTGCCACCGACGGCGTTTTATCGACCGGGGAGTTATTTACCGTTAGTGATTCGATAGCTTTTGATGGGGGAGTATCTGATCCCACTGCCACCATTGAACTACCCGAAGGTTATATTACGACCGATCCTATCACAAAGGATATTGGACTTCAGCCCGTCAATTGGCAATTATATTCTCCCGATGAACCGGATGTAAACATTAAAAATGTAATTGTAGGTATAAGCGGGATAGACCCCTATTCGGGTGACTCAATTTCCGTTACCGACAAACTCGAAGTCCTAACCGTCGAAGCCGCTGAATTGATTCCGCAATTTTATGTTCTTGCGCCAAATTCGGCGACGGATTTGGTTTTGGATCCCTCGCAGGAGATTACTTTATCTTTCAGCTGTGAGAATATTGGTCAGGCGGGGACTTATCCGGGCGAAGTAAAGATATATAAACCGGCGGATTTCGAGTTACTTTCAAATCAGAGCCGGATATTTGATATTGGTGAGCCTGTCTCATTCGATATTAGGGCTCCTGCTTATGAATTGCTTAATCCGGCATCCGTGTGGGTGCGGATAACTAATGTTCCGAATGATTCCAATACAAATAAGGGTGCACATATTGTCGCCGATTCCCTTTCGATTCAGTTTTTAGTAAAGGATTTAAAGCCGGATTTAATTCTCGAAGGTTATGATGGTTTCTCGGGGCAGGGGATAGCAGGCACGGAAATAAACGGCCTTAAATTGTACTTTTATAATAATGATAACGGGAGCGGTTATCCGATAGTTTTGACATATTTTCAGCTTTGGGCTTACGGGGTAAATGGTGGGGAAATAGGGTTTAATACATTTGCCCAGCAAATCAGACTTTTAACTTCAAGCGGGAGTGAGGCTTCGGGAAGCATTTCTGATACAACGGCTGTCTTTGACAACATTAACGATATATCAATTCCGCCGGGGGGAATGGATACATTAACTTTTGTAATTAAGATAAAAGACAGCATTAACTTGCCCGGATTTTCCTTGGGGATAAATAGCGGCGATTTGGAGGCTTACGCCGTTCGGGATGGAGTTCCTCAGATTAAAGTAGGTGTAAAAACCGCATCTGGGGACTCACTTAAATTAAGAACCAAACCCGCCGGCTTATCCATCGGCAATCTAAAAGAAAGCTTTGGCAATTACCCTAATCCATTTAATCCTCTAAGGCAAACAACGATATTCTCCTATTATTTACCTATACAATCGGATGTATCATTGACAATTTATACTTTGACCGGCAAACCGGTATGGAATGTCGAATTTAAGGGGTCCGATGAGCATTGTTTGCAGGGGAATCATTCCGGGCAATCTACACTGGCGCCAATTGAGTGGGATGGGAGAAACGGTAATGGCTATACCGTCAACAATGCGGTTTACATAGCGATACTTAAGTTGGCTTCGACCGGGGAAGCGGTCAAGACGAAAGTGGCGGTGGTAAAATGAGGGGTTCTTTTGGCTTTATAAATAATTTATTGTTTGTTATATTATTCTCCGCCCTGTTGATTTTAATTGCTCCTAATAACGGACTATTGGCAAATGATTATAGTTATGGGGTGGAATCCATTTTCAGTTATGGGGCATCAGCGCGTGCTATGGGGATGGGTGGAGCGTTTGTCGGCATTTCGGACGATGCATCGGCTGTGTATTACAATCCGGCAGGTATCAGTCAGCTTGAGAAAATAGAGTTATCGGGTTTGCATATTTCGCTATGGGAGGGGGTAAATTATGATTGCTTGGATTTTGTGTTTCCGACGCTCGATTACGGTTCTTTCGGTTTAGGCATTATGAGGGTTGGTGTAGGGGATATCCCTCGAAGGGATGAATATAATATCAGATGGGGATCTTTCGTGTTTCATCAGGAGCAATATTTTTTAACCTACGCCCATCATATTACGCAATATTTGAGCGTTGGAGCGAGCGGAAAAGTCTCAAGCCAAACTATCGATTCATATAATGCTTCCGATTTTTCAAGTGATTTGGGGATATTGTTTAAAATACCCGGTCATAGGGAGCTGACTATTGGATTAAATATACAGAATCTTTATTCGTCGGGATTGAAATTAGATTTGGAAACCGAAAAAGAACCGCTGAATATAAAAGCCGGATTGGGATATGAGATATTATTCGGCGGTTATAATAATAGGATAAGGTTAGCAGTCGATGTTGATAAAACCGAGCAAAAGGAAGCTAATATGCATTTTGGAATGGAGACCGATTTCGGAGGGAATTTTTTCGTTCGAAGTGGCTATGATGCCGGTGATATCGTTTTCGGTGCCGGGCTGTCATACAGATTTGTCAAGCTCGATTATGCCTTTATAAGTTCGGAGGGGATAGGGGATGTTCACCGATTCACTTTGTCTTTTCGGTTTGGAAAACCGTTGTCTATGAAATTGCGGGAGAGGATCGCACGGGAGCAGGTTATTAGCAAGGAGAGGTTCGCGGTATTTTCAAGGCAGGAAAAAATATCGAATGCGAATTATTACTTGAATCAGGGCGATTCACTTGCTGCTTTGAGCAAATTCGAGGAGGCGCAGCGGGCGTATTTAAATGCTCTTGCGTGGAAACCCGATTTTCAACCGGCGAAAAAAAGGTTAAATGATATTAACCCCGAAATCGAAATGCTCAGATATGAAGAAAAATCGGATTTACGGCGGACGGTGCAAGAAGAAATGATTATCAAAAGGGCCGAAAGACTTGCCTCCGAAGGGAATTATAAATCGGCTATTGATGAGATCGATAAATTGCTGTTAATAGATTCAAATAATCAACAGGCAGAAGCACTACGAAAAAGCTATGTATCCTTGTATCAAAATCAAATTAGGGATTTAAAACTTAAAGCATATTCATTATACAAACAAAAGGAATATCCTGAGGCTTATGGGGAATATCAGACCCTATCGGAATTGAATCCGGACGATCCCGTTGTCAGGGGAAGGATTAACGAAATATCGAACAAGCTTCAAGCAGCACTCCATTTCAAACGGGGCCTGCAATTATATAATGATGGGAATTATTCGTTATCGGAAGTGGAATTCAAAATGGCGTTTGACTATGATCCCAAAGATAAAACTTCACTGGATTATCTTAATCGCTCTCGGGAAAAGATTTCCGGAACGACTACTTTGGAGAAACTTAAAGAGGACTCCGATATCTGGAAATTGTACTTGGACGGGATAAAGGCTTATCAAAATGGAGATTTTCAGAGCGCCATTAAATTATGGCGTAAAGTATTGGACAAATATCCCACTAATATCAATGCTATTCGCAATATCCGCCAGGCGGAAAGCTTAATGCAATCTCAAGGGAGAAGATGATGTTCCACCGCCCGAAAAAAGAATATATATATATTTTCAGAGGAAATAGTGAATCGCTTAAAAACGTCAGGGGATTAGTTGGCAAAGTTTGTGATGAGGTAGGATGTGAGAAGAAAGTTGCCGGCGCAATTGAATTGGCCATTGAGGAAGCTTGCAGTAATATTATCCGCCACGCCTATATGTTCAAGGGAGGCGATATAGAATTACATATAAATTTATTAAGGGGGAGGATCGTATTTGTTTTGATCGACAATGGCAGGAGCTTCGATTATAATGATAGCGAAACACCGAATTTGGAAAGATACATTCGTACGGGAAGACAGGGCGGGTTGGGATTATATTTGATTCGCAAAGTAATGGACGAGGTTAGTTATGATAATGTAAACGGTGAAAATCAACTGCGAATGGTGAGATATATCGGAAAGGGGAGAAAAAGGTTAAAAAGTGGTCGCAAAACCCGAAAGGCATATTTTTCCTTTAGAACCAAATTCGCTATACGGGCGGCTGCTTCGATTATGATAATTATGGCGTTGGTATTTTTGTATCTCAATCATAATATCGTGGTTAACACGCGCCGCGATTTATACTCGACAACTCTTAATTCGCTGAACGGCTTGGCTGCGCGTCTCGGGGACAAGATGGTCCTTAAAGATGAATTGCAATTAGCCTCATTGATCAAGAACGCACGCCAGACAATTGCTGATGTTAAGGAGTTAACAGTGGTGGATACTTCCTTGATTGTATGGGCTGATGCATTTAACGAAAGTCTGTTGCTGTCGAAGTATGAATTCCCCGCGCAAATTGACAGAGGTTTGTTTGACCGATATCAGAGATATCGGGATCCTTCTTCGGGGTTGAGTCATATAATTCTGGTCCCTATCAATTATTTGGGTAAATTGCAGGGGATAGTCATAGCGGATTTACCTGAGAAAGTGGTGAAGGATAAAATTATTGCCCAACAGAAAAATTTGGCGGCCATTAGCTTAAGCGGGATATTTTTTGCATTTTTAATTATCTATCTCATCGCTAATTATCATAGTAAACCGGTAAGCAAATTATCCGCCTCCGTCGGAAAAATCGGCAATGATGGGACATTGGATGGTAAATTGGAGGTTAATGGGCGGGACGAGATTTCTGAAATAGCAAGAGCATTTAATGAAATGTCCGAGAGGTTCAAAGAACATCAAAAGATTGCTTTGGCTGAGGAACGCTTAAGGGTGGAAATGAATAATGCCGAAGCGATTCAAAAGGCGTTGCTTCCCAAAAAAGTCCCTGATATCGAAGGGTTTGAGATAGCATCCGTATATGAACCTTCGCGCAGTGTCTCGGGAGATTATTTCGATTTTGTGAAAGTTGATGATGACCACCTCGGTATTATAATTGCCGATGTGTCCGGAGGAGGAGTCCCGGGCTCATTGGTTATGAGCATACTAAGGACAGCGATACGCTTGGTTGCCGTGGGCGAGTTATCTCCGGTGGCGGTACTTAAGAAAGTAAACGATCTCATTAGGGAAGATGTCGGGAAAGGAATGTTTATAACGGCGTTTTATATGGTATTGGATATTAAAAAGCAAAAGATCGTATACTCATCGGCGGGACATAATCCTATGATACTATTCAGACGGGCCGAGGGGGAATGCTATCTGCTGAATCCGGCCGGTTTCCCTATGGGATTGTCACTGCCTGACGGTATCGTATTCGGAAAAAAATTGGAGTCTGGCGAGCTGGATCTTTATCCTGATGATTTAATATTCCTTTATACCGATGGGGTAACCGAATGCCGTAACGGCAAGCGGGAAACCTTTGGTGAAGATAGATTGGTCGAATTCATCCGTCAGGAATCTTTTTCCTCATCGAAAGATTTGGCGGAAGCATTGAAGGAAAAGCTTGATTCTTTCACCGAAGGTGTCCCTTATGATGATGACATTACTTTCGTTGTGCTGAGGGGGAAAACGGTTGATGTAGGAAAGATAACCGAGCACAAAGGAAAACATAATATTAAAATGGTTAGGCAGGGGGAACGGGGTTTGTCCGATAAGGGGATTCCAAACCGCGAAACTATGAAACCTCGCGAAATAGGTGTACTCAATTATCGACAATCCGTAGAACTGAAAAAAATAATACTTGGGGAACCGAGCCTCGATGTAAAAGCGATTTATAACCGATTCAGGGAGGTGTTTGGGGGCGATGGATTTAGTTTACAAGCTCTATATGGTGAGCTAAAAAGACTTCATCTGGATAGCGCGGAGAGGCGGAAGAGATTCGTGGCTCGCTATAAATTTACCGATTGAATCCCATTCGGATATTTTTACTGATATTTAACTCTTTATTAAAACGAATTATCAAATGGTTGGAGCGAAAAGACAGTGTGGTTTTATACCATAAGTGAAACATATTTCGTCGGGCAACGAACTAAATATTTTTATTTACTTGTCGATATAATCTATTGAATATCCGAGAATACGCAATCCCCTTAGGTGGGGATTGTTTATGACCGAATTTTTCACTTGACAAGATTTTATACTGAGGATAAGTTTACGCAAGTTTTAGAAATGGATTACTAATGGCGCTTCTAGGAAAGAAGAAAAATGTATTGAGCCTTGATATAGGCTCTAATTTAATTAAATTGGTAAAATTGAGCAGTAAGGGGGATGGCTATGAGCTTAAGGCTATCGGGTATCGGGAGATACCTCCGGATGCTATGATTGCCTCTGAGATAAAGGATAGAGAGGCGATAATATTCGAAATCCAAAATCTAATCGACCAATATGCTCCCCGCACAAAGAATGTAGCCGTTTCAATTGAAGGACATGGCATTATCACCGACAAGATTGTAATGGATATAAGAACTGGAGCCGAGGCGGAACAGGCTATTTTGTTCGAGGCTGAGCAACGCTCTCCGTTCGATGTCGAAGATGTTACGATGTCTTATCATATTATCGATATCAATGAAGAAACTAAGAAGATGGAAGTATTGCTTGTCGCTGCCCGCAACGAATACCTCCGTACATATTTAAGCTTGATTACCGATGCCGGGCTTAATCCTGTATTGGTGGACGCCGATTCTCTGGCAATTTTAAATTGCTATGAAGTTAATTATGAAATCGACCCCAACAGGGTTATCGCTTTGGTTAACATAGGGTTTGATACTACCAATGTTACCTTTATAAAGGACGGATATTATCATTCCACGAGGGATGTCGGGGGTGGAGGCCGCATAATATTCGAGACGGTACAGCGTGAATTTCAGTTGAATGATGAGTTAGCGTTTAGGGTTTTAAGAGGCGATGAGTCCTCTTCGATTGATGAGGATTTGTTTAAGGCGACTTTGGTTACTTCAAACGATGAGCTTTTATCTGGGCTTGAAGTTGCTTTTTCCTATTTCAAATCATCCGCGCGGGTTTCGGATGTGGATATGGTTTTACTTTCCGGCGGAGGGGCGTTAATTCCCCACCTTGCGGAATTATGCCAATCGAGGTTAGGTGCCCCTGTTGAAATTGCCAATCCTCTTAGAAATATCGAATACGATCCGGCAGCGATCGCCGAGGTGGGGTTGGAAAAGATCGCCCCCATTTTTATGGTAGCGGTGGGTTTGGCTTTGAGGAAGGTTTGATATATTATGATAGAAATTAACCTTCTTCCCAAGGAATTTCAGAAAAAGGGATTTTCGATTTCATTCGATAAAACCTTTATGTATGTCCTCGGAGGAGTAGCGGCGCTCATAATTTTTATGGTTGCGGTTTCTCTATATCAGAATTATCGGATAGGCGAAATGAAAGACAATCTAAAAGAAGCGCAGGGGAAAATCGATAATTACAGGGAAGAGGTAAATCAGATAGATGAGCTTAACAAATTGAAAGCCGAAGTCCTCTCGCGTATTTCGGCAATTCAAACCATCGATAAAAACCGCACTTATTGGGTCGACCTTTTAAGTGATTTGACGAAACGGGTTCCGGCTTATATTTGGCTGACTGATTTCGAGCAGGGAGTGGCAAAAACTAAAAGGCAACCACCGAAGACAAAGGGGAAAGCACCTCAGAAGGCTAAACCCATTAATGTGAAATCTACGCTGAAGGGTTATGCTTTTTCCCTGAACTCGTTGGCTGCTTTCATTATTCAATTGAACAAATCCGCTTATTTCGACAATTTAAGCATTTCATCGATCGAGCTTGAAGAAATCGAGAAAAAGCCGATGTATAGCTTTAGCATACAATGCGATTTAAAGAAAGAGACGAAAAAAAGCCCTCAGATGAAAGAGGGATGAAATAATCAGCATGGGGTAAAGTAGTTAATCTATGATAGATATAAAAGATCCGAAAAGCCAAAAGATTATATTAGTCGTTATTGTGTTTCTTATAGTAGCTTATTTTTGGTACACGAAAATTTATGCTGAGAAGGTGAAACAGATTGATAGGCTGAATGGCGATTATCAAGCCCTTTTGGCGAAACTCAATCAAGTCGAACAGAAGGCTAAGAATCTTGAAAAACTAAAAGAGGAATATAACAATCTTCTGGTTTCTTATAAACCCGTAAAAAAGCTTTTGCCGGATACTTTGGAGTTTTCGACTTTTTTAAATCAGATTCATGCGGCTGCCCAAACCAATAGGTCCGTAGTACTTGAAATTACACCGAACGGGAGCGAGAGCAGGGATTATTATAAGATGAATAAATATTCCATTAAAATGGCTACGACCTATCATGATTTCGGCAATTTTTTAGCGGCTGTAGCCAATTTTCCATTTATTGTCAATGTGTCGGATATAAAGTTGAGCCAATACGAGGATTTGCCTAAAAAACCAAAGGTGAGCGAGAAGACGATAATAGCCGATATTGTTATGATTACTTATATGGCTATAAAACCGGGAGAATCTCCCGAAAAGGAAGTAAAAAAGAAATAAGGATAGAATAAAATTATGATACTTTTGCGAAAAAAAAATTACCTTTCAATATCCTTATTCGCCGTTTTGATTTTTTGCTTTGTATCTTCGGGGACACAAGCCGCCTGTCAGGTGAAAAATGTGGATATTGTCAAAAACGGGAATATGACCGTAGCAACAATATATGCCGACGGGAAAATCGACTTTACTCATAAGATTATAACCGAACCTCCTGTGCGGGTAATAGTGGACATTAAGAATGCAACGGATGCTTTGCCGGATCGGGATTACTATTCGATTCCATCTAAAATGATAAAATCGATTAGGACAAGTCAATTCTCGTTGGAGCCGTTGATAACACGGGTGGTCTTTGATATCGGGAAACCGATAACATATACGATTAAGGGTGAGGGAAATAAAATTATTTTGAGTTTTCCGACACCCGATGATCCTGACTTCCAACCGTGGGTAGCGGTTTCGCCGAAGATAGAAGTTGCGAAAAAGGAGGAAATCGATAGTAAAACGGAAGCTGTAAAACCGAAAAAAGTAGTTCGCAAAATAGTTAATACTTCCGCTGTGAAGATAAAGCCTAAAACAAAAATAGTGCGGAAAATTCCTCCCCGTAAAGCAGCTAAAAGACCTGTAACCATTAAAGCTGCTTATAAGCGCTCTCGGATTAACTATAGGAGCTGGGGAACAAGGGATCCTTTCGGTTCCTTGTTGAAGACCGGTAAGGGTAAGCAGGCATTTGGTTTGGTGAAGATTCCGGCGGTGGAAGATTTGAAGTTGGTTGGGATTCTACAGGATGAAAACGGGAATGTTGCGTTGTGCGAAGATACTGAAGGGAATGGTTATATGCTCGGTGTTGGTGATAAAGTTCGGAATGGAAGCGTATGGAAAGTAACCGACAGTGAAGTTTATTTCCATATTTCGGAATTCGGTTGGGCGCGCACGGCAAAATTGCGAATGATAACTACATATGGCGATTGAGGTGATATAGATGAGGAAAAGAAAATTGATTCCGAAAGTTTTGGCGGCATTTTTAATGTTAGCCTTGATTATATCCGCGGCGACAGCTTTTGGCGAGGAACAAAAAAGCGATCGTTTGATAAAAACCTTAACCCTATCGAATGCGGATATTCAATCGGTACTTACATATCTTGGGGATTATGGGGGGACAAATATTGTAGCTTCCCCTTCCATAAAAGGAAATATCACCCTCAAATTAAAGAATGTCACCTGGCGAGAAGCCCTTAATATAATTACTGAAACATATAACCTCACCGTCGTAGAAGCTACCGACCACATTACCGTAGTCCCGACAAAAGAATATCAAGATAAAATGGCTAAGAAGGATCAATTCCTTTATGACCGTCGCCTTCGTAAGGATGTCGGGACAAAGGTTATAAAGATAAAATACGCATCAGCTGAGGATTTGGAGACTCCGCTTAAAACTATGCTGTCCGAGCGAGGGAGTATTGATACCGATAAACGGACTAATTCGCTGATTATCCGTGATATTCCTGAATATATCAACCGCGCTGAGTCACTAATAGTTCAATTGGATACTGAAACCAAACAGGTTAAGATATCCGCTCAATTGCTCGAAGTTGAAACCCACTTCTTCCGTGAAATCGGTTTTGACTGGTCCGTTGTCAGCAGGAATGCGATCGATCATCCTGATATTGAATTAAATGGAGGGACTACGAGTAGCTATACTTCGGAGGCTGATGCCTCTCAAAGCACCGTAAAGAATATCATCGACAATTCGGGAGGTTTTTCATTCAGCAAAATTGTGAATAACTTCAATGTTGACGCTGTGGTTCAGGCGATAGTGTCTTCCAACAAGGGCAGAATATTAGGCCACCCGGAAATAATCACTGTCGATAATCTGGAAGCCAAAATACAGATGGGGCAAAAAATCCCTATCAAGCAGTTTGACGAGGCGGGGAATGTCGTGACTAAATTCTATGATGTAGGAATCCAGCTGAAGGTTACCCCCCATATTACCGCCGAAAATAGGATTCTAATGAAGCTCGAGCCGGAACGTTCGGATTATTCTTTCGATGCCAATGGAATTATAATCAATACCCAAAATGCCCATACGAATGTCGTTGTTGATGACGGACAGACAGTTGTAATCGGTGGTTTAACTTCGCAGGAAGATAGAAATATCGAGACAGGGTTGCCATTATTGAAAGATATTCCGCTGATTGGCGGGCTCTTCCGTTATACGAAGAAAGAGACCAAAAGCAGGGATTTGGTTATATTTGTTACTCCCAAAATTATTACGGAGAATATGGCTTCCAATTCGATAATGGAAGATAAAGGGAAATAATCGACTTCCCTAATTCGCACGATATTTCTTGAATATCAGCGATGCGTTATGGCCCCCAAACCCAAGTGAATTGGTCATCGCATAGTTTATCTCCTTCTTGGTGATTTTATTCGCGGAGAAATCGAGATCGCATTGAGGGTCGGGGTTATCCAAATTTATAGTTGGATGGATAATATCTTCCTTTACCGATAAGGCGGTTATGAGAGCTTCGATTCCGCCAGCCCCCCCTAATAAATGCCCGATTTCCGATTTGGAGGCATTTGCTGTCAGCTTATATGCGTGTTCCCCAAAAACCTTTTTAATCGCCAAAACTTCTGCAATATCGCCGAGTGGAGTGCCCGTGCCGTGGGTATTGATATAATCAATTATCTTTGGTTGTATGTTTGCATCCCTAATAGCCATTTTTATTGCCAAAGCTGCTCCATCGCCGCTCGGGTCCGGCGCTATCATATGATAGGCATCCATCGATCTCCCATATCCGATTATTTCAGCATAAATCTTGGCACCTCGAGATAGGGCGTGGTTTAATTCCTCGAGGACCAAAAGCCCGGCTCCCTCAGCCAATACAAAACCATCTCTATCCCTGTCGAAAGGCCTCGAAGCCTTTTCGGGCTTGTCATTACGGGTGGACATCGCTTTCACGGTGCAGAACCCGGAGAAGGCGTATGCGATGGTCGTAGCCTCGGCTCCGCCTGCGACAATGAGGTCGCTCTCATCCAATTGTATAGACCTGAACCCTTCTCCTACGGAATGAGCACCACCGGCACAGGCGGATATCGGAGCCAAATTGGGACCCTTGAAACCGTATTTTATTGCTACAAAACCGGACGCCATATTAGCAACCATCCTGGGCATTAGATATGGTGAGACCTTTCCTGACCCCCCTGAAACGAACACCTTATATTGATCGACAATAGAATTTATTCCCCCGATGCTGGAGCTGATGAAAACTCCCGTTCTTTCGGGATCGAAATTGTTTGGTAATATTCCGCTGTCTTCCAATGCCTCCTGTGCCGCCGCCAAAGCGAATTGTTGATATGGGTCCAAATATCGGATCTCCTTTCGGCTAAAATAATCGAGCGGATCAAAGCCTTTTACTTCGGCTGCGATTTGGGTGGGGAATTTATCCGGGTTGAAATGCGTTACCCGTCCGACACCTGATTTTCCTGCAAGTAATCCATCCCATAACTCTTTTACGGTAAGCCCTAATGGGGAGATCGCTCCCAATCCAGTGATTACAACTCTCTTGCGTGCCATTCTTTTGTCCTTATTTTAGCTTCGAGCCATCGAAACTTAAAAGATAAATAATTAAAATAATTCAGGTGGTTCCCCAATGCAAATATTTTCCCATATTCGTTATATGTGCAGTTCTACTATATCGCCATCGTTTAACTGATAGTCGCCAGCAACCATTTGACCGTCATAAACACCTTTACCCCATATTTTAGCGAATTTTAAATTATAAGCAAAATCCTTGTGAATTTCCAATGCCATATCGTTAACGGTATCGCCAACATATAATATGACCGGATCACTTAAATCCGGCGGTTTCCCCCGTTCCTTGCAATAGGTCCTGATTATCCCAAGCGACTTAAAAAGATTATTCTTGAATTCCTTCACTCCCATCGCTTGAGGGATTGATAATCCGTAAACATCCAAAAGCTCTCCATAAAACTCGCTGAAAACATCCACCGCCCCTCCGCCTCCGGGTTCGTCTATATGGGTAATAAATATTTCAGCTTTTTTATGCTTTCTTGTCTCCTCGAAGCTTTCTTTAGACGGGTTTCTGTGGAAGTGAACATCCTTCTCTTTGAAATACTGGAATAAGTATTCCATCTCTTCGAGGTTACCCGGAGAGGTGGCATCTATGGTAATTACAACGAAATCCGCCTTTCGAGTCAGTTCGGGAATATATTTTTCGGTAAATTCGGGGGAGATGGGAGGAGTGTCGATAAGCTGGATTTGGATATCCTCATATTGCATCATCCCGGTAATCGGCTTCAGGGTGGAATAGGGGTAATCTGCTATGATCACCTTGGCATTCGTCAATCCGCCGACGATCGTAGATTTCCCCGAATTGGGTGGACCGATGATTATAACCTGTCCCGCGCCTTCTTTTTCAATGTGCGTGAAATCTTCGCGATGCGTTTCCCCGTGCTTTTTTGAAGACTGAATTTGTTTTTTTAGTTTTGATATTTTAGCTTTCATCTCGGCTTGAAGCTTATCGGTTCCCTTATGCTTGGGCATAATCGCGAAAAGCTCCTTAGCGATTTCAAGTCTCCGCCTTAAATTTTTTTCCGCCCGGAACTGCCGTTCCAATTCATAATAATGTGGAGGAAGGTTCGCAGGCATAAAATGACCTCAATAATTATAGACTGCGCCCTCATAGGCGATGTATATTTCCTTTAAACCGAACTTCTTAGCCGCCATTTTTATTTTATTTAAACGGTGTTTGCTTTTAAGCTTAGACGGAAGATGCGTTAAAATAACCGATCTTACTCCGTATTCGGAAGCGGATTTCAGTAGTTGCGTTATGTCGATATGCATTCCTTCGGTCAGAAGCAAGTTTGATCCCTTTAGTATTCCATCCAGATCGGCGACATCCTTCAGGTCCCCCGAATAAACCATTTTTGTCTTCGCCGTTGATATGCTGAAGCAATAAGATTCCATATTGTTGCTGAGCTTTCCCGCTTTGATGAAATCATTGTAAACGGACAAATGTCTGTTGGGGAAAATATTTATTGTGATATCTTCGTTACGAAATATCGGATTTGGCTTCAATGCGAACAATCTCCATTCAAAGGAAAGTGTCTCCGGGAAAAGGTATGAGGCGTACAATAATCCTCTCATAGGCTCAATCAATTCGGGGGGAAGATAAATATTCAAAGGTGTGCTTCTGCCGGCGATATGGTTCATCTGGATAAAGATTGGAATGCCGATTATATGGTCCGAATGGGAATGGGATATGAAGATGTCCTCTATTCTTTTGTAATTAATTTTTAGTCGG
>JALSTH010000026.1 GCA_026983835.1 Candidatus Zixiibacteriota bacterium
GCGCCGCTACGGTGGATCGCTCCCGTCAGCTTTTTCAACCCGTTTATGTATCTATCATTTGAAATACCCAATTGGCGGGGATGCTCCTTACCGATGGGGTCGATAAACAGCGGCTCCACGATGATGCTCCCGACACCTCCATCAGCCCGCCGGGAATAATAAGCTATATGGCGATCGGTAATTTCGCCTTCCGTCGTTCCATAACCGGTCTTCACCGGAGCCATAAACATTCTGTTTCGGAATTCTTTAGCACCTATCTTTATCGGATCAAATGGATTCATCAAAGCTCCTTAATCAAATATTATTACCGAAAAAAGCAGATTATATCTCCAAAAATGCTCGGTAAGGTAAATTCCAAACGAGCGAAAACTCATCAATGAGAATACAAAATGCCGAAAAGGGAAAACGAATCACTTGTGCAATTCGCACCACGATACTAATATAAGCGCTCCACCCTTGCTATAAAACGGCCCATGGTCCATCTCCTTCGGAATCACTCTGAAAGATCCCGCAGAAAATGTTTTGTTTTCGCTTTCGTATTCCCCCTCCAGTACATAGTGTTGCTCGGTATATATATGGGAATGGCTTTCCATTCTCCAATCGGGGGGTAGCTTGAGCAAAATGGTTCTTGGGGCGACATCGCTTCCATCGCTTAGGACCTTCATCTTTGCGCCGGAGGGGTATGCTCTGGCATCTTCCCATTCCATTTCATTTGTGTTGATACTTATTTTCTGCATAACAAACTCCTTGTGTATAAAATTAAATAGCCATCGATTTCAAATGAATATAAACGCATCGTTATTTCCTTACGAAATGTTCCGGGAGTAGATATTTCTCCCCACCGTATTCCACTTCCACCACTTTCCCCCTGCCCACCATCTGACCAACCACCCTCGGAGTGGAAAAGATCTCCGCTATTTTAAGAGCCTGCTTGTAGCGTAGGGGATGGCGCGAGCCTATTTCGGTAATCGCTTGTTCCGCATTTACGAATCCCTCCAAACCAAAATCGCCGCTTTCCAAAACGGCGATCGATATTGCGCTTCCCAAAATATGTTGAGCTTTCAGGATAGTTTCCGGGGATGGAGGTTTGACCCACGATTCAGCTGGGGGACGGATGGGAATGGAAACATAAACGCGATCCGGATTTATTTTATCAACCGCTGATTTTATCTCTTTAAGCTCCTGTTCGGAATCGTTAAGGCTCTCCACAAGCATAACCTCCACCCATATCTTCCCCGTATAGCCTTTACGGAATAATATCTGCCCTTCCAACATAGTTTGATAATCGATTTTACCATGGTGGCGGTTTATTTTCGCAAAGGTCCTGCTATTACCCGCATCCAAAGTAGGCAAAACCACATCCGCCCCCATCAAATCCTGACGGACATCGTCCATAAACAGCAACGAACCATTAGTGATGACAGCGATGGGAGTTGACCACCGGTATTTGCATTGTTTAATCAACCATCCCAAATCCTCGCATAAAGTCGGCTCACCATCGCCGACAAAAGTTATATAATCGGGGTTTGAACGCTTAACCCTGACGGAGATTTCGTTGAATATCGCCTCCCGTGGGAAAAAGCGCTTCCTTTTGATTTGAAGATGATTTGTCCTTCCCAATTGGCAATAGACGCAACTGTAAGAACAGGTTTTCGGCGGGATGGGGCTGACTCCAAGCGAACTGCCAAGCCTTCTCGACGGGACAGGACCATAGGTGTACATTCGGAAACCTCCTAATGATTAACGCTATCTAAATGAGCTGACAAAAATATCGTCTTACAAAATCCAAAAAGCAATACATAAATATGGAATTAACCTGCTATTATGTTTAATCGTTTGCAAATAGGATTGTTCCCAAAAATAAAGGAGCCGGCGTATAACCGACTCCCGATCTTCGGAGGTAAAAGAATATTATCACATATTGTTTACTATTTCCCTGCCGAATCCTGAACAGGAAACTTTGGTTGCGCCTTCCATCTGGCGGTGGAGATCGTAGGTAACGGTTTTGTTGACTATCGATTTTTCGATACCCCGTATAATAAGATCTGCCGCCTCATCCCATTTGAGATAGCGCAACATCATCTCCGCGGAAAGTATCAACGAGCCGGGATTGACCTTATCCTTGCCAGCATATTTGGGAGCTGTTCCGTGGGTAGCCTCAAAAAGTCCGATATAATCGCCTATGTTTGCACCCGGAGCCATTCCCAATCCACCAACCTGAGCGGCACAGGCATCGGAAAGATAATCGCCATTAAGGTTGGGAGTAGCGACGATATCGTATTCATCGGTACGGGTCAAAATCTGTTGGAACATCGAATCGGCTATCCTATCCTTAATCAATATTTTCCCCGCAGGTAATTTACCGTTATATTTCGTCCAAAGCTGGTCTTCGGTGATGGTCACACGGGGAAATTCTTTGGCGGCGACCTCATATCCCCAATCCTTGAAAGCACCTTCGGTATATTTCATAATGTTGCCTTTATGTACCAAAGTAACCGAACTCCTTTTGTTATCGATAGCATACTGTATCGCTTTACGGACGAGTTTTTTGGTTCCCGTTGCCGAGATCGGTTTTATCCCTATTCCGGAATCGGAGCGAATATTGGTATTGTAGGATTCGTTCAGAAATCTTATAACCTCCCGTGCGATTTTAGATCCCTTTTTCCATTCGATACCGGCATAAACATCCTCGGTGTTTTCACGGAAGATAATAATATTCATTCTCTCCGGGTGTTTAACCGGTGATGGGACACCTCTGAAATATTTTACCGGCCTAACACAGGCGTATAAATTCAGGGTTTGGCGAAGCGTAACATTCAGGGAACGGAAACCGCCGCCGATAGGGGTTGTCAACGGACCTTTCAAAGCGACAATATAATATTTTATCGCTTTTTTGGTATCCTCGGGCAACCACTCCCCGTAATAATCGTGGGCCTTCTCTCCGGCATAGACATCGAACCAAACGATACGCTTCCTGCCTTTGTATGCTTTTTCCACAGCGGCATCGACGACCATCCGAGTGGCTCTCATAATATCGGGACCGATGCCATCTCCTTCGATTACGGGGATTATGGGATAATTCGGTATGTTTAATTTTTTGGTCTTTTTGTTAACCATAATCCGTTCGCCGTCCGGGGGAGGCGAAACCTTTTGAAACTTAATGCGATTGGTAGCCATAAATCTTCACCGTAAATTAAAGTTATTATTCATTTATTATTGAACTTAACTCACTTTAATAAACAATTTCAGCAAATAATTCAAGAGAAACTTTTTTGGAATTTAGGAAAAGGAAGATAAACGGTATCCCCCTTTTGGTGTATGGTAAGGAAGGAGGGAGAAAATTGGAGATTGGAGGAGAAAAATCGGGGACAGATTCTCCCCCTAGCGTTTACATTATATTCTTCATATCCTTCAACATTGCTCGCAAAAAACAGCTACAAAAACAACAAAACTCCATATCAAATCTGGAATCGCAATTCCACCAGCTATAATTCTCCAACTAATCCTTAAATTAAAATTTGACAACCACACAACAAGGGGTATGATTGTATTCTTCATCCCTATCTTATTATTTATTGCTGTAATAAGGGATCCAACAGGGATTGAATGCTCCTTTTACAGCAGTTGTTTTAGTTTGCCTGCCCCCATTGAAATCCATAACATAAACTTCATTTGCGCCGTTTCTATCCGAAGTAAAACAGATATGCAAACCGTCCGGCGAGAAACAAGGGTCTTGATTGTTCCCCATAGAGGTCAGGGGGGTTGGACTTTCGCCGGTGATGGAAATAGTATAAATTTGGAAGCGTCCATCCCTCTCGCGGGAAGCATAGGCGATTCTATCACCTTTTGGTGACCAAGAGGGGGTATCATTATAATTGCCGTTATATGTAAGCCTGCGCAGGTTCAAACCGTCTATATCGATAATGTATAACTGTACTGACCCGCTTCGATCCGACGAGAATACTATCTCTTTGCCGTTAGGAGAAAACGACGGAGAGCTTTCTATCCCCCAAGATTTGGTTAGTCGGCGTATTATCCGTCCTTGAATGTCTAAAAGATAAAGCTCGGCGTTATTATCGATAGTAAGGGTAAGGGCGATATAGTTCCCATCAGGACTTATCGCCGCTGCGGAATTAATCCCCCTTCGTGCCGAGATGGGAGAAATAATCATAGTCGGTAAATCAAGCCGATATAAATCCGGGTTCCCTCGATAAAAGGAGGTGAAATACAAACTTCTACCATCGGGGCTTGATGC
>JALSTH010000027.1 GCA_026983835.1 Candidatus Zixiibacteriota bacterium
ATGTATCCTATCCTTTGAAAAGTCTATTCCTCCGCGAAACTGTAAGCAAAGGGGTGCTCTTCTCCGGGGTTCAAAATTTCTCCTTTAGCCATACGGATGAAGACCTCGATTATACGCTGAGGGTAATTGAAGAATCATTTAATTTTATCAAAGGTGTTTTGTCTGAGGGAAGACTTGAGGAGGAAATAGGCGATAAAGTGGTAATGCCTGTTTTCAGAAATTTATAATCCTTCGTTTGGATAATACAGCTTTGAATCGGAGGGGATGGGCGAAGCCGGAGGTTTCGCCCTGCAATTAATATGCCCGCAACCATTGAACGACAAAAACCCTCTAAAGGGGTCGTTGAACAACCAAAAAGTATATCTTCGGAAATAGTCAGGGACGCTTCCTTTTTTACCTTATGCACCTATATATATCAATTGATCGCATTTGGGGTGGGAATAGTCACTAAACGATTCTTGGGCCCCGAGGGTGCGGGCATTTGGTCGTTCTTTATGATGGTGTTGTCCTATTTCGCCCTCCAACATTTTGGAATAATAGATGGTTCCGAAAGGCAAATAGCCTTTTACCGCGGTAAGGGTGATTACGATTACGCCCATAAAATAAAAGATAATATGTTCGGAGTGGTCGGAGTAATTTCTATGATTACCTCCATCGGCGTAATCGGTTTTATTGCCATATCGAGTGGAATATTATCCCCTCATCTAAATTGGGCGCTGATACATATAGCTTTCATTCTCCCAATCTTTATGGCGGTAAACTATATCACGGTTTCTTTAAGGGCGACTAAAAGATTTAAACTGTTAGGAACGACATTAGTCTCTGTGGCGTTGTTGAATGCTTCTGTTGGACTGCTTTTGGTGTGGCATTGGGGATTGGGAGGGATGTATGCCGCCTTTTTTGCAATCAATTTGGCAAATATATTGTTCTGGTATTTTTCCACAAAGAAGGACGGTTATCCGCTGTTTAAGTTTTCATTCTCAAAGATGATAACCTCGGAAGTGCTGAAAGTCGGCTTTCCGATAGCCTTGTTTGGACTGATCTGGACCTTGCTGCGGACAGCCGATTCTATGGTGGTGGTCTCCTCTATGGGTACCGAAGCATTAGGATATTATGCCTTGGGCGTTTCCATAAACGCTTTTATTTATCAAACTCCCAATGCGATTTCCATCGTAATGTTTCCCCGATTTCAAGAGAAATTCGGGAAGTCGGCCGATGTCCAAAGCCTCCGCGATTATGTAATAAAACCGATAATCGCTCTTGCTTTTTTCGCGCTGCCTCTGTTGATAGGATCGGCATTTTTCTTCGTTCCTGTTTTGGTTAAAGTGGCTCTGCCCAAATTCATCCCCGGCATCGCTCCACTGAAAATACTTCTCGGGGGGACATTTTGGATTTCGATGGTGCTGATGCCTTTCCATTTGTTGATAACCATCAATCGTCAGATGAGAGCGGTTTTGTTCGGTATATTGGGCGCAGCACTTAGCTTTGGCGGGGCGTCCTTAGCGGTTGGATTAGATTGGGGATTGGCGGGAACCGCTTCGATGGTCGCACTCGGCTATATGCTATTTTTCCTTTCGGTGTTTGTTTATGTCGTCAAAAGTTCAAATTGGCCTCTGAATATCTGGGGATTTGTTATGCGCATCGTTGGAGGATTTGTTTGGATGGCGGGAGTCGCATTAGCTGTCGACAATTTAATCGGCTGGGGCGATTCCCCATTATCGATGGGCTTATCCGCATTGTTGAAATTCACGATATATTCCGTTTGTGCACTGCCTCTATTCTTTTTCGCCGAAAGACAGACTGCGGTTATAGGCAAACTCAAGAATCATCTCAAAGATATATTTTTCAGGGCAATAAGGAGACGGGGACATTGACTATGAGGATTTCGGAATGATTATCGATTTAATTTTCAACCATAGATATTCGCCTGATAAAGGAAGACATCTGTCGGCGGACAGATTAATTTTTCTACATTGGCTGCCGTACAAAAAGGAGCGGGGATTAGGAGCGGATGCCTCTTTGTTGGATGATTTGATAAGTCATAATAATAAGTCCGAAATAGACAACAAAGCCATTAAGTTTATAAGAGGTTGGTTTCACCCGTTCGGCTATGATTTCACTCGCTATAATAACATCTCTATCGGCGAGATTTTGGAATATCCGTTGTTGGGTGGAATCATAGAATTGTTTAAGATGTATTACGCCTTTGAGGAGTTGATTAAACAGTCGGATTTGGTCTCGATAAGGACCGATCTGGATCCACTGTCATCATATTTTGCTTTTACTCAGGATTATTTTTCATCCCGCAATATTCAAGTGGAAGCACATACTCCGTATATCCGAAATCCATTTATCTCCCCTACAGCCATAAACAATTATTTAGATAGGAACGGTAATCGCAGTACTCTTAAAAAACTTAAAACCAAGTACCTCGATTTTATATATCGCGAAAGGAAACCAAGGTGGGATACCGATAATCATTTCCCAGTGGTTTTTTCCTGCTACAGAAATGAAGTCCTTATCCTCGAATATCTGAACAGCCTTGCCGAGGAAAGTCCCATACTCCCGGTTTTGGACAGAGTTGCTATGCCTCCGGATGCATTAAGCAGGAAATTTATAAACAAAGGCGCATTGATATTAAACAGGAGAAAGAAAAAGCCTAACGACGAAGAGAATAATTTCCGCGATAAAGCGATCGAATATATTAATTCAGACGAATATAGGAAATTCCTTAATTCCAGTTTTGGAGATGAGAGTTTGGCGATTGCGGTAAGACGCTTATTGACCGACAATATAAAATCAGAATTCCCCTCAAAAGCCGCTGATATAAATTATTACGAAGAACAATTTGATAAGATTAAAGCTTCCGCTGTCGTCGTCTATAACGATACCGTTCCCCATCAAAAGCTCTTGGTATTGCTTGCCAGACGGATGGGCATTCCATCGATTTTGATACAGCACGGCTATCATGCCGAGCGAAACGATGGCGATAAAAGATATGCCGATTATCTTGCGGTATGGGGGACGGCGGTAAAAGATATTTACACTGATGACGGCAGAGACCCCGACTCGATAAAGGTTACCGGTAATCCATATCACGATTCATTTTTTGAGCAATCTGAGGAACCTATTAAAAGGGAAAGGAAAATATTAATAATTACTCATCCTGAAAATCGCCTCTCTGCATTCGGTGAAAAAGGATTGCCGGAGAAGTATATGGAGGAGATCGTCAAAGCTATGGGATTGGTTTCTAAAGAAATGGAATGGGTAGTCAAGCTTCATCCGTCGGAATCGGAACGGTATTATAGGGATGTTCTGGAGTTTCTCATTGCAACGGATGTCTCCGTTGTTAAAGGGGGCGATTTGTTGGAGATGTTGAAAACCTGCAGGGCGGTTGTTCTTCCCGATTCCACAGTGCATACCGAGGCATATCTGTGCAAGACGCCGATGGTTTGTTTAAATATATCCGGCAGGATTTTTGAGCCGCCTTTGGATGGTTCCGGTGCAATCCCGGTAGTAAAGGATTTTAGGGAAACGGCCGAAATAATAAATAGTATTTGTGAATCGGATGTATCTAAAATCGATTACAAGTTATCGGATTACATTAAAACGGATGGAGATGCCACCGCTGCCGTCACCCGATTTATAATATCAACGGCAAAACGATATATCGGACATAGGGAATCGATAACGGCGATTATTAAATAAGGATTAGGTTAGATGTTAAAAATAATTCAAACAAACAGGCTTGATGAAGTTTTGGATAATCGAATTCCTCAAAAAGTCTATGATTATTTGTCCAAAAGTGGGAAGAAAATACTCGATATAGGATGCGGGAACGAGAAACTTCCCGGTGCGTTGGGGCTGGATGTAAACCCCAATTCCAGGGCGGATATAATTCACGATTTGGAGATTTACCCTTACCCGTTTCCGGATCAAGCCTTCGATGAGGTAAGGGCGGTTTCGGTAATAGAACATATAACCGATATTATTATGACAATGGAAGAACTCCACCGAATAACAAAAACCGGAGGGATAATAAAAATTACCGTCCCTTTTTTCGCCAGTCGGTACTACTATACCGACATAACCCATAAGCATAGTTTCGCTTCCAGATCATTTGATTATTTCGATCCCTCCGAAGAGCTGAGCCGATATCATTATTCGAATTGCAAATTTAAAAAACTAAAAGTGGAATATGAGCCATTGCCCAACATATATCGCCGGGATATCGAGCGTCCCTTGGTATGGTTAGCGAACTGGAAAAAGGATTTCTATGAGCATCATTTAGCGTACCTATTCCCCGTGCATGACATCTATTTTGAATTAGGGGTTTTGCGTTGACTGTTTTCAACCCTACTTTGCAGCATCCGTTTATTCGAAAATATTTGCTTATTATCGGATTGATATTTATCCCATTTTTTATGGGGATTGACAGTGCCTTAAACCCTGGTTTGACATTCAGCTTGATAGTGGTGTTTCTTTATGCGCTTTTATGTTTTTACGACCTTCGGAATTCATATATTGTTTTAGTTTTTCTTATCCCGATAATTCCTAATAGTTTGATTATCGATTTAGGTTCGGGATCCTCTCGGATATTCCTTTACCGTTTATTTGTCTTTATTTGTTTTGCTGCATTTGCTACATCGTTATTCCTGAGAAAAATCAATTTGGATTGGACGGCATACCATAAGGTGGGGTTAGTGTTTATCGCCTCGATGATAATTAATGTGATGTTCTCGGCAAAGCCCCTTACGAGTTTAAAGACTATGGTAGCTGAATTATGGCTTTCCGGTTTATTGTTTTTCTTTGTTTCTTTCCATTTAACCGACAACGAAGAAACCTTTAAGAAATTGTTGTATGCGGCTATAGGCGCGGCTTTCTTGGTATCGTTGATGGGCTTTTACGAATTCCTAACCGGCAATTCAATTGAGCAATCAGCTTTGGTTTCCTATTTAACCCCGCTAAAAGGGGATATTACTATTGGCGATTGGGGAAGGGGGTTGGCGGTAAGGGGTGGACTGTATCGGGCTCAAGCGACGATGTTCCATCCCTTGGGTATGGCGTCGTATCTCCTTTTTATCTTCCCCTTACTTTATGAATACGCATCCAACGGTAGGGGACGATGGCTTTGGTTTTTCACCATCGCGGGCGGATTGGGAACCACACTCTCCCGCGCCGGCTGGTTTATCGCAACTGCCTTCGTAGGAATTCGAATGAGAAAAAATTTAATTTTAACCGGGATATTATTAGGTGTAACGATATTTGTCATAATCCCTTGGTATCAGACTCACGGGCAGGAGGGAAGCAATATGCTTATGGCGGGCAATACCGATGTCGCTAGGTTTATGCGTATTGACAGCGCAATCAATGTTTTTAAGTCTCATCCCTTAACCGGTGTGGGTGTGGGACACCTCGATCTGGATATTTTCAAAAATGTCCAATATCGCAGTTGGGATGTTACCCTTGCCTGCTTATTGGAGGAGAACGGTATTATTGGCGTATCGATATGGTTATTTTTCTTTCTCTACTTGGTTGTCAGGTTTTATAAGCTTTCCCATAGAAAGGAATTTCACTTGGAATGGGCGGCTGACGGCTTGCTCTTGGGGATAATAGCTTCCTTATTCAATGCCACTTTCTCAAATTCGATTTTCCAATTTTCGCAGGGTTATTTGGTTATGATGGCTCTTTTGGGGTCTATGGCTCGTATAGAATGGAAATACAGAATAAATGAAAAAACGAATACTGCTATTGACAGCAGGTTATCCTCCTGAAAAGGGAGGGTCGTATAATTTCTTCTTTGAGCTGTTGAAACGAATTCCGCATTCCTTCACGGTCCTTACTTCCCGTTGTCCGGGGGACAGGGAATACGACAAGAACTCCGATTATGTTATCAAGCGGAGTTTTTCGCTGACTATGTTTCAAATGCGCGATGATAGACTTGTGCGTTTGTATCCATATATAAAACCTCTTTATCGTTTATTATTATTTGCCTATGATAAGTTTAGATTTTTGAGAGTATTGCTTTATCTGCCGTCGATACTTAAATCCCTTTTTGAAGCCGCATTCGGGAAATACGATTCTATTTGGTGTGGGAACAGCTGTCTCCCACTCGGGATAGTGGGTCCGCTGGCAAAAAGACTTTTGGGCAAGGAGTATATTAGTTTTGCGTATGGCGAAGAGATAAGCGAGATACAGCATCGCGGACATCCGTTCGCATTGCGATTGTTACGCCTTGTTTTTGCCGAAGCCTCGATGATAGTGACGGTTAGCGAACCTTCCAAGAAAAGTATTATACATCTCGGCATTCCCCCAGAAAAAATTAAAGTGGTATATCCCGGGGTCGATACGCAAATATTTAAGCCGTTATCGGATGAGAACAAATTCAGAAAGCGATTCGCTCCGAACGGAGAAAAAATAATCCTCTCGGTAGGAAGGCTCATCGAACGTAAGGGATTTGATATGGTGATAGAATCTTTGCCCGAACTCATCGATGAGTTTGGAGCCGTGAAATATATTTTGGTTGGGGATGGTCCGGACAGAAAACGCCTTGAGGTAAATGTAAAGCGGAATGGATTGGAAGGCAGTGTGATATTCTTAAATAGGGTCAGCAATGAGGAACTCCCGGAATTGTATAACGCCTGCGATTTATTTGTAATGCCCAATAGGGTTGGGAAGTTTGCCGGCGATACCGAAGGATTCGGTATCGTTTTCATAGAGGCATCCGCTTGCGGGAAGCCGGTTATCGCAGGAAGGTCGGGGGGGGCGATAGATGCGGTGGAGGACAATAAAACCGGATTTTTAGTCAATCCCGAATCCTATTCCGAATTGCGCGAGAAGATGATGAAATTAATCCGCAACGATGATGCCGCCATTGAAATGGGAAGGAACGGATTGAATCGATGCAAATATAGTTTCACTTGGGAAAAAGCGTCCGAGCGATTGAATGTATTTCTTGGAACGACAGAGAGGAAGGCAAGTGTATAAATCCGATTACCCCACCTATTCCATACTCGTATGCACACTTGATAATACCGAGGGGCTGTTAGCCTTCATTGAAAGTTTACTTCGGCAAAGCATCCTTCCCGAAGAGTTGATAGTCATACACGGTGATATTCATCGGGATATATCCAAGCGACTCCTTGCGCCGCTTGAAGGCAGTGGAATAAGACTTGTTTATGTGAACACGCCTCCGGGTTTGGTTCATCAGCGTAACATCGGTTTGGATCTGTGTAAATCGGAATTGGCTTTATTTTTCGACGATGATGTAATACTCGAACCCGATTACATTCGCAATTTACTCGAAGTTTACAAGGACGATGGGGACAAGAAAATAGGCGGTGCCGCCGGTTTAATATCGAATATGCCTTATAGTCCCAAATTGGCTCGTTTATTCAAGCGTTTCTTTATGCTTTACACCGGTTATGGCACGGGAGAGATGTGTAGGTCCGGGATGCCCTCATTTCTTTCCCCGAACTCCGAACGAAGTGAGACAAGATTTTTTTCCGGTTGCTTGATGTCATTCAGGATGAGTGTTGTCGGAGAGATGAGGTTCGATGAGCATTTGCATCCCTATTGGTGGGGTGATGATTTCGAGTTTTGCTATCGGGTATCGCTGAAGAGTAAACTCATACAGATTAAGAATGCCAAACTCCGGCATAAAGGTTCCTCCGTCAACCCTAAAAGCTTTCGGAAATTCTGGCGTATGCAGGTTGTAAATCACTTATACATTTTCAAAAAACATCGCAAGCCCATCGATTTCCCGTTTTATATATGGTCATTGATGGGTGATTTATTCTTCGCGGTCTTACAGTATTTCAAAGGATATGGGTTCGATGGAGTGAAGGGATATTTCGAGGGATTGGGAGAAATTCTCGGTTTACTAAAATCGAAACCTTCCGATAAATGGGATAAGGAACAAGTGTATATTTCATATTACGATACTTCTAAAAATGTGAGGAAAGACGAATGGACAAAAACACCAGTATAAAAAGAGTTTTGGTAACCGGCGGCCGAGGAATGCTTGGGAATGATCTCTGCCGCATATTCGATGAGAAGGGGATGGTTGTATTCCAAACCGATATTGATGATATGGATGTCCGTAATTACGATTTAATCCGTAAGACCATCGAGGACAACCAGCCCGAAATTATCCTGCACTTAGCCGCTCTTACGGATGTGGATGAATGCGAACGCTCCCCCGAAGAAGCTTATCTAACAAACGCTATCGGGACAAAAAATATCGCTTTAATCAGTAAAAATTGTAAACTGCCGGTTGTTTATATTTCCACAGGTTCAGTTTTCAATGGGGAGAAAGCCGAGCCGTACGACGAATTCGATAAGCCCGATCCGAAATCGGCTTACTCCCGCTCCAAGTATATCGGAGAGGAATTTATCAAGGACTTCTCCTATTCATATTATATTGTCAGAGCGGGATGGATGTTCGGCGGTGGTCCGCAGGACAAGAAATTCGTCGCTAAGATGATTGAAATAGCTCGGAAAAACGGAAAGCTTTCCGCCGTGAATGATAAATTTGGAACGCCGACCTATACCGTTGATTTCGCCAACGGAATTTTCAACTTGATTCAAACGGGACGATATGGGATTTATCATATGGGGAATACGGGGTGGTGCAGTCGAATGGAAATGGCGGAGAGGATTGTTGAATATGCCGGCTTGAAGGACTGCCCCATAACAGGGGTTTCCTCGGCGATGTTTCCCCTTTCGGCTCACAGGCCGAGGATGGAAGCGATAGACAACCTTCATTGTCGTTTGGAGGGCTTTGATTGGATGAGGCACTGGACTGAAGCGTTGAGTGATTATATCACCACGACATTACTCCAGCCTCAAAAAAGCACTCTTACTATTAAGGAGATGTAGAGATTGTAATGGGTTTTAAGGGGTTGTCGCTCCGATCAACTAAACCTCGTTTATTATTTATCGCTCCAACGCCGCCTCCGTTCGCAGGACCGGAGGTGGTTAGCGCGGCATTGTTAAACAGTGATGAATTACACTCCCAATACGAGGTAAAACATCTAAAAAGCAATGTCAACGATAACAATTCCGACAAGGGTAAGTTTTCGATAAAAGTTTTACTCCGTTTCGGGATTATATTCCTCAAATTCCTGAATGCCTTATTTCGATTCAAGCCGGATGCGATTTACACACTTTTAGCCCAAAATAAAATAGGTTTCCTTCGGGATTCGATCTATATATTTCTCTCTTCGCTTATCGGAGCAAAGGTGATATGTCAATTTCACGGAGAGGGATTTAATCGCTTCTACAAGAACCGGCGCCGATATTTTCAATACATAATAGCGAGGACAATTTCCAAAGTAGATCTGTTATTGGTTCAAGGCGAAAACTTAAAAAACCAATTTTTCGGTTTTTTGGCTTACGATAAACTGCGGGTGGTCCCTAACGGGATTAATGTTCGGGAATTTAATTTACAAAAGGATTATAGCCCCTCCGATAAAGTCAAAGTGTTGTTCTTAAGTTCTCTGTTCCCGTCGAAAGGGTTCGTCGATGTTTACGAGGTTGCGAAGTCACTGACCAAAGAAAATAAGGAACTGAAGTTTATCTTTGCCGGTGAATTATGTGGAAAGGATAGGAACATCCTCTACGATGGTCAAGGAAGACGGCTTCCCGCATTAAAGGATTTAAGTTCATTGAATAACGGTGATTCTGTTAAATACGTGGGCCCTGTTTACGGGAGGGCGAAGGTAAAGTTAATGTTCGATGCTGATATTTTCGTATTGCCCTCGTATTCGGAATCGTTCCCCACGGTCGTTTTGGAAGCGATGGCGGCGGGACTACCATTGATAGTCACTCCGGTCGGCGCCCTAACCGAGATAATAAAGGATGGTGAAAACTGCCGATTCATAGCCTCTGGAGATAGGAAAGCTTTGCGGAAGCGGATATTGGAGTTGGCAGGTGATGTGGATTTAAGGGAGAGAATGGGCAAAGCGAATCGTTGGTTGGTTGAATCGGAATTTACAATCGAAAAAATGCAGGAAAGCTTTGTCGAAGTTTTGGAGGAGCAATTCCATCACTATGCCGATGAGGTGTATGGTAAAAGTAAAATAAGGATAAACTGATATGTGCGGAATCTATGGATTTTATGGTGCGCCCGATGATGAGCTTCTCAGGAGGATGGGAAAGATTATCGCTCATCGGGGTCCCGACGAATATGGTGAACATTCCGACAACACTGTCTCTTTGGGGATACAGCGCTTATCTATAATCGACTTGACACCGAATCAAGTTCCATTATCCAGTGAGGATAAAACTGTTTGGACGGTCCAAAACGGCGAAATATATAATTACCGTGAATTGGCTCGGGAATTGAAGGATAAAGGACATAGATTTAAGACGAAGGGTGATACGGAAGTATTGGTCCATCTATATGAGGAATATGGTATTTCATTTCTGCAGAAGTTAAGGGGGATGTTTGCGATTGCGCTATATGACAAAACCAATAAGAAACTCATTTTAGCAAGGGACAGGATAGGAAAGAAGCCCCTTTATTATTATCGTGATAGCAAGCGTTTTTATTTCGCATCGGAGATAAAATCCTTGTTCGGTGTCCCGTCTTTTATCAAAGAGGTGGACAATAGATCGATTGCGGATTATTTGACATACCTTTATATCCCTCCTCCGAAAACGATTTATAAGGGTGTCAAAAAGTTATCTCCCGGCGAAGCACTGATTATTGATGAAAATAATACCGCCTCGATTCGTTATTGGAAATTAAAATTTCGCGGTGAAAATAAAAAGGATTTCCGAGAATTGCAGGAAGAAATTTACGAGAAGCTTTCTGAGGCTGTGCGCATCCGAATGGTGTCGGATGTCCCGTTGGGGGTGTTTTTATCGGGTGGACTCGACTCCGCAGCGATTACCGGCCTTATGGCTGAGCATAGCTCAAGCCCTGTAAAAGCTTTTACCGTCGGTTTCGCTCGGAGCGATAAGGGATATGATGAGACCGAATATGCAAGGGAGGTTGCGGATAGATTCGATTGCGAATTTCATCACCAAAATCTCAAATATGATGTAGCTTCAATTTTGCCACAGGTGATTTGGCACTTCGATGAACCCTTCGGTAATTCCACCTCCGTTCTCACCTACCTGCTTTCCGAATATACCAGGCAATTTGTTACAGTTGCGCTTTCGGGGACTGGTGGGGATGAGGCTTTTTTGGGCTATCCTCGCTATTGGGGAATGTCGATGGCTGGTATCTATGGCTTGATTCCCAAACCGCTCCGTTCGGGTTTTATCAATCCGCTTATGCAGACATTGCCGGAATTTACCGGGGGAAATCGTTATTACCATCGCCTTTTCAAGAGGGTAAAGCGTTTTACTTCTTCTTTCGAGAACTCACCCTCGGATCGTTATCTATCTTATCTCGAGTATTTCGATCCAGTTAATAAAACGGCATTGCTCAAAAGGGAGTTTTTGGGTGGAATTGAAGATTATAATCCGTTATCGTCGGCATTGAGATATTGGGATACCGAACTGCCCTCAGATTTGCATCGGGCATACAACATCGATGTGAACAATTTTTTGCCATACAATCAGCTTGAATATATCGATAAAATGAGTATGGCGAAATCGTTGGAGGTCCGTGCTCCGTTTTGCGACCACGAGTTGATTGAATTTTCCTATGGTATCCCTCCAAATTATAAACTCAAACGAATGGAGGGGAAATATATCCTCAAAAAAGCTATGAAGGGACTTTTGACGGACGAAATGATTTATAGAAAAAAGGTCGGCTTCGATGCTCCCGTGGGAAGGTGGCTGAAAGGTGGGCTTAAAGATATATTCCTGTTTATGTTTTCAAATGGTAGATCGAGAGTTTTTAATGGAGATGAAGTGCGAAGGCTTTTTATGATGCATATTAAAGGTCAACGGGATTTATCAGTTCATCTATGGATGATTCTCGTTCTGGAGGTGTGGTATCGTATGAATATGGAAAATGATATTGAAGATAAACCGGATTTTAACTTATCGGAATTGCTTGGTTATCGAGAGGGAAAGGGAATAGGTAATTATGAAACAGGTATTGCAAAATCTTAAAAGCGGCAGATTAGCAACCGAAGAAGTTCCACCGCCGATATGCAGGAAGGGCGGTTTGTTGGTTAAGGTTGGATGCTCCCTTATCTCTGCCGGTACCGAAAGATCGAAAGTTGAGGTTGCCAAAGCCGGGTATATCGGCAAAGCCAAAAGAAAGCCCGAACAGGTTAGAAAGGTTTTTGATGCCGCCAAACGAGATGGTATTAGGGCGACTTATCAAAAGGTGAAAGATAGGTTGGATCGTTTATCTCCTTTGGGCTATAGTGTGGCGGGAGAGGTTTTGGAGGTTGGCGCCGATGTGCGGGGGTTCAATGCCGGCGATATGGTTGCCTGCGCAGGTGCTGAATACGCATTCCATTCGGAATATATTTTCGTCCCCCAAAATCTCTGCGTGAAAATCCCCGAGGGGTTATCTTTGGAAAAGGCTTCCTTTGCTACTTTGGGGGCAATTGCTATGCAGGGGTATAGGCAGGCGGATGTTTCACTTGGCAACAGGGTTTTGGTTCTCGGGTTGGGGTTGTTGGGGCAGTTGACGATCGGGTTGGTGAAAGCGGGCGGCGGAATAGCATATGGAGTCGATATCGATAAAGATGCCTGCGATAGGGCTTGGGAATCCGGGGCGGATGAGGTTTTTATTCGCTCCGACGATGGAATATATGAGAAGTTGATGACATTGACGGATAATTTGGGGGTGGACTCGGTTATCGTTACAGCCGCCACATCTTCCAATGATCCAGTTGAGTTCGCCGGTAGGGTCTGCCGTGATAAGGGGAGGGTAGTTATAGTGGGAGCGGTGCGAACCGATCTGCCTCGTGAGGATTATTATAAAAAGGAATTGGAACTATTGTTTTCCCGTAGCTATGGTCCGGGTAGATATGATCCTCAATTCGAGGAAAAGGGAATGGCATATCCGATAGGATTTGTTCGTTGGCCCGAAAATCGAAATATGGAAGAGTTTCTGCGTTTAGTTTCAACGGGTATGATTAAGTTGGATCATCTTATAACACATCGGTTTTCTATCGATGATGCCGCGGATGCTTACCGTGTAGTAGCTGGCGAAACCGATGAGAAATGCGTGGCGATTACTCTTAACTATAACTCCGCCGGAGACGGCAGAAGATTTATGGTGTTGCGGCATACAGAAGAAACCAAAACGCCCATAAAGAAGGATAGTGTTCGTATTGGGTTTATCGGCGGAGGGAATTTCGCCCGTTCTATGTTGTTGCCCAATTTGAAATCGGTTGATGGTGTAGTATGCGAAGGGATAGCTTCCCGTACCGGCGCCAGCGCAAAGGATACCGCCGACAAATTCGGCTTCGCATATTCCACTGCCGACCCGAACGAGATTATCAATAATGAAAATATCGATGTGGTTATGATTGCAACGCGCCACGATTCACATACCGAATTGGTTGCCAAATCCATCGAAGCCGGTAAAACTGTTTTTGTCGAGAAACCTTTGGCTATCAACTTTGATGAATTGAAGCTTTTAGAAGATATTGTTATGCGCACTAATGCTCGCCTGATGGTGGGATTCAATAGACGCTTCTCCGAAGCAGCCCAAATAGCCAAACGAATCCTCGATAATTCAAAAGCGCCGATGAATATAATCTATCGTGTAAATGCGGGAATGCTCCCGCGTAATCATTGGGTCCACGATCTCGATCAGGGGGGAAATAGGATTATCGGCGAGGTTTGTCATTTTGTCGATTTATGTTCATTCTTCGTTGGGTCTCCGGTTAAGGAAGTAAGTGGCTTTGATTCCGCCGATGCCGGTGTCGATCCGCATTTCTCGGAAAACGCATCCTTTGTATTGAAATTCTCCGATGGGAGTATAGCCTCCGTTATTTATTCTCCCTTCGGTCCCTCCAATGTGAGCAAGGAGTTTATCGAGATAATGGCTGATGGCAAAGGAGTTATCATAGACGATTTTAAAATGGTCGAAGTTATGGGTAAAGGTAGGTCGAAAAAGTATCGCATCAAATCAGATTATAAAGGGCATCGGAAGGAAGTGCAATCTTTTCTCTTATCGGTGAAAGATAATGCTCCTATGCCTATTGATATTGAGGATATATTTCGGGTGACAAAAGCTTCTTTGACTTTAGCTCTGTTGGGGAGAATATTTTGGGGGGTGCCGATTAAATAAGCAAAGAAAAATTGCAGGCGATGTTTGAGGAATCGCCTGCAATCATATTGGAAGAGAAATATAAAACAAAAGCTATTAACGGCGAAAGATTGTATTTTTTATGTCGTTTCCTTTATTAATTTAAACTTCTCCGCTTTGATAAATAACAAAACATCTCTCGCCTCAAAAGCAATAAACACAGCCAGAACTATGAGGATGACCGAAAGAATCCCAAGCGTATAATTACCGGTATCGAAAAATCCGAACATTTGATAAATCAAAGCTGCAACGGTTGTCAAAAGCATAAATATAGCAGGAATAACAGTATAAATTCGCGGTTTACGGATGCCGACCATATATGATGAAACTACAATCAACGCCAAAGCCGCTACCAATTGATTAGCTGCCCCAAAAACGGGCCAGATGACATTATATGAACCGGAGGCGCCCATATAAGCGGCAAATAATATCGTTATAATGGTTGCAATCCAGCGGTTGCCAATCCCTTTGAAACCGGACAATTCGCCGATGAGGAAACGCGCAAGTCGTGTAGAAGTATCCAAAGTTGTAATGACAAAAGCGTTTAACATCAACATCCCGATAAAAATCCCGGCTATAAGTGTTATACCCGGAATTGAGGAAACCATTTTCCCATAACCATTAGCAAATGCGACAATAGGACCACCTCCTTCTCCCATTAGATATTGATACCCGAATTGGGATTGGGCGGCGGATGGATCCCAAATCAATGCCGAGGCTGCAATACAAACGACCAAAATCCCAAGCACCGATTCGGTTACCATCCCCCCATATCCTATAAGTCTTCCTTTACTTTCCTTGTCGAGTTGTTTGGATGTTGTCCCGCCGGCTACAAGGGAATGAAAACCGGACACCGAACTGCAGGCTATCAGCACAAACAACATAGGCCAGAGAGGACCCTTATCCGAGGTAAATGAAATTACTGCGGGAGCATTAATAGTCGGATGAGCGAGGATTAATCCCAAATAGCCAAGGAATAAACCTATAAACAGCATCCAGGTAGATAAATAATCCCGCGGCTGCAATAAAAACCATACCGGCAAAACCGAAGCGAATAAGGCATATATCATCAAAACCCAAAACCAAAATGTCATATTTGTCATCCCCAAAACGGTATCGGGAAGCACAATCGGAACCAAATTTCCCAACCAGAGAAGTATGCCCAAAAGCACCAACGATAATATTGTTCCCACAACAACATTAACGCCCTTACGATAAACCAAATAACCAAAAAACATAGCTATTATTATCAACCCGAAGGTTGGAACGACAATAGACGGTTGCGATATGAATGTTTTTGCAGTTATTACACCAAAGATTGCTACAACCAACACTAACGCCAACCAAAGGAAAATAGCAAAGATGACTTTTGACTTTTTCCCCAAAGTTAATTGGGCGACATCCGCAATTGAATTTCCGCCATTGCGGACAGAGACCATTAGGGCGAGGTAATCATGCACCGCCCCAATAAAAATAGATCCAAGAGCGATCCATATACTTGCGGCAAGCCACCCGAAATACATAACACCGATAAGGGGTCCCACGATAGGTCCGGCTCCCGCAATGGATGAGAAATGATGCCCGAACAGCAATGATGTTTTGGCGGGAGAAAAATCGACCCCGTCATAGCGTGTGTGAGCCGGAGTGGGACGATTATCGTCAGGTTCCACCAAGCGCCTTTCAATAAATCTGCCGTAAACCTTATATCCGAAAAACAACCAGGCTAAAATAATGACAGCCCATAGTAATGCATTCATGGCGTTCTCCTATATTTTTTACCATTATATTCAAACTTCAAATTATCGAGCTATTGTTCCCGTACAATGTATAATATTAAGGACAAAAATCGCTTGGTTTGGATTTTATGTAGTATAGGGGACAACTTCATCTCCGTATAAAAGCGGGACCATATCGATATTGCCGATAGAGGAGCAATCGACGACATCCCTTTGGAAACCGAGCAATGAGAGGTGCCTTCCATTTTCGCACATTTCCATCATTTGAGGGATACTTTCCCGATACCTTTTAAATAAAGCAACCGAGGCTTCAGCGGCATCATTGGTTGTCGCCGAACGGACATTTTTCATTATGTAATGGACGAACATCCCCCCGCAAACGGCATCCTCAAGGCTAAATGTTCCGGATGTCCCGCAGCAAACTATAGAAATATCCCTGCTGATATCGAGGAGATAATCAGCTGCTCGGGGGAAATTGACGAAGGCGCCCAATGTTGTGGTTTCCCCCGCTTTGCCTAAAATTATCCCTTTTGTCCCGTTGGTGGAAGTGTAAACTATGGATTTACCGGAGACAGTATCCCGATTGTATTCCCTCGGCGAATTTCCCAAATCAAAACCTTCCAATTTTTCATATCCTCTTTCACCACCCAAAAGAATATTTCCTTTCGGGTAGCGCCTGGATTCGATTTTTGCTTGGGCTACGCTTTCCACCGGAATAATCCTTTCGGCCCCATTGGCTAACGCGGAAATTAATGTCGTAGTTGCTCGTAGGACATCAATTATAATTACTCCCCGTCCGCTCAACATTCTTTTTGTTACTTCGCTGGTTGAAAAATAAACCTTAATATCCATATTTTAACCGTTCAATTAGTCATATTTCCCTTGTAAAATACCCCTGTAGAGTAATCGGCACAGTAAGCGCAGACAATAGGCGAAAGCGCGAATTTTCAATTAAATTTAAATCAATAAATCCTCAAAGCCGTAATATATGCCTTTGTCAACCCTTTCGGTGTCGCCATCCATAAATAGTCCCCATTGACTGTCAGAGAGTAAACTTGAGAGTATGCCAATCCATCGTTTTCAGTAAACAATCTGCTTTCGCCAGTAATCGGGTTTATCCCTACGAGTCCGTTGTCGGTGCCTGCAAATATCTTGTCGCCTATGGAAATTATCTGATTTATAATCGCATTACCCAATCCGCTTGGGGAATATTCCCGCCTGATTTCCTTAACCGGATTGAAATAACTTATCGCCCCTTTACGCCCCAACCATAATCCCTTTGGCGTGGGCAATATCGCCGTTATATCTCCACCCCCTCCAATTGCGGATGGACTGTATGTATGCCAATAATCGCCATTTTCAGGACGGTAAAACAGTCCCCCGTTGGCGGCAATGTAAACAAAAACAGTATCGATTTCTATATCATATATAAAATTCCCAACGAGCGATTGATCCCTCGGTAAACTCGAGGTTTGAAGAGAATCCCCCTTTTTCCCTCCGAATCTAATCAAGTTTACACCGTTATCGGTTCCCACCCAAATGTTTTTTCCATCGGCCTTTACCGCGGAAATGTAATTGGATAATAATCCATTGAATACCGTAAATGTCTTGAACCTATCCCTCTTCGTATCATACATTATCAAACCGGATGCCGACCCGAACCAAGCTGTATCACCGTCAATGGTTGCACAATTATATTGGCTACCATCCATACCTGCTTCGTATGGGGCTTCAAAATGTTTCCATTCGTTGGAGCTGAAATCCATTCGGGATATGCCGCTTCTATTGTCCGCATCTGGATAGCCGCCGCAGAATAAATAATCATCGTTGGAAATCACTACCCTCTGATCCTCGGATAGAGGACCGAAAGGCAAAAATTTCAAATCTAAATTTCTTGTGTTAGCCACAGCGGCTCCCAATCCCGCAAAACCGATCCATGCACGATATCTATCATCCGTTATGATTTTTGTAATATAAAATTTTCTCCCCTGAGGATCGATGATGTATCCCGGGAAATAGGTGTAGCCAAATTCAGGGAACAGATTGGGGGGATTGAAATTTGTTGAATTCGGAAGCTCCATTTGGGATGGGAATTGGGTTTCCCTAACGAAATCCTGAAATGTCGGCTCGTAAATACCGACTCCTGAATCGGTATCCAACCAAAGCTCATTATTGGCAATATCGAATGCAATTCTTTTAATCCTGTTTGAGGGAAATCCATCGGATGTGGTAAGGGGATCTTCCCATCTTTCCGAGAACCTGTCGAACCGTAATATCCCCGCTTGTTGAGTGGCAAAATAAATATTGTTATTGTCCATCGCTATGGAGGTTATTACTTTGGCTGCCCCTATGCTGACCCAATCGCCTTCGCTGTATCCCTGTTTGGCTGAATATGTTGTTTCGGAGAATATACTGAAAAGCAACAGACATATCCATATCCCCAATCGAATGAAATTGGCAAGAGACGATTTTTTCAATTTAAGCCCTTATTATTATTTTGAATTTCGATATTTCCTTTATCTCCGCGTAAAATCATCTTATCCCGATATTTGTCATCGGAAAACCGCTTTTACGGTATATCCCATTTATCGATATCATCATAAACGCAAATATAATCCCAATTTCATACCAATATCAATAGATTTTATTAAATTCCTCTTTTACTCCTTTTGGAGAGAATTCAATTGACAAAACTTGATGTGTATCCCTAAAATTTACGATATTCTTAATTTATCAGGAACATTTCTAAATCTTGGTAATAAATAGTTGTATTGACTTGTCTTGATTAATTGGCTGGGCAATACAATTTTAATCCTGTCAATTCAGGAGGCTGATTGCCGATAAATATTATCGTTGTTGAAGATTATCAAATTATCCTTAAAGGAATTAAGTTGATTTTGGAGCGGTATCCGGATTTTAGGGTAGTTGGAGAGGCTAAAGACGGCGCTGAAGCTGTGGAGTTGGCTGGAAGGCTCAAACCGGACATTATCTTAATGGATACAAATCTGCCTAAATTGAGCGGTTTTGAAGCCGCTCGGCAGATTAAGAACCAAAATCCAAAAACGAAAATATTGATGTTTACAACGCATAATAATGAACGATCTGTCGATGAAGCCCGAAGAATAGGTATTGATGGGTATTTGGCAAAAGATTGCTCTGTGGATGAGTTGATTAAGGCTGTACAGATTATTATCGAAGGGACGAAGTATTTTAGGTCCTTGAAAGGTAAAGGAAGTTCTCAACCCCAATTTAGTTTTTCCACCACCGATGGTAATACGGCAACCCCGTTTAATACTTTAACCAAGAGGGAACGGGAAGTGCTGAAACTTATTGCCGAAGGTCATACAAATAAGGAAATAGCCCAAATGCTTTTTTTGAGTGTGAAAACAATAGAGTCCCATCGCACAAATATTATGGAAAAATTAGATGCCCACAAAACCGCGGAATTGGTCAGGTGTGCCATCAGAAACGGACTTATTTCCCCTTAAATCTCAAATCTCTTCTGATAAGGTGATAGATAACTGACTTATTTTGCCCAAGTCGGTATAGTGGAGATATTTATATGAAAAACCGGAATCCCAATGAAATAAACTGCCAAAAATACTATTGCCACTCCAATTAAATTCAACCATATCCCCGTTTTAACCATCTTCATCATAGGAACATATCCCGAGCCGAATATAATTGCATTGGGAGGAGTCGCCACCGGCAGCATAAAGGCGCAGGATGCGGAAATCGTGGCTGGTATCATCAATAGTAACGGGTTTTCTCCTATTGCCATAGATACCGAAGCCAATATGGGTAATATCATTTGAGTAGTTGCGGTGTTCGAGGTTATTTCGGTTAGGAATGTCATCAAAACTGAAACTACTATGATAGCGACAATCGGCGAGGTATTGGAAAGCCCGGACAGACTCCCCCCGATATAGGCGGATAAACCTGATGTTTTGAAACCTTCGGCTAAAGCAAAGCCTCCCCCGAACAACAGCAGAATCCCCCAGGGTAACCGTTTGGCGGTATTCCAATCCAATAGAGGTTGCTTAACCGAATCCCCACTCGGAATCAGGAATAACAGCAATGACATTCCGATAGCAACGGTACCGTCATCAACTAATTTATCCAAACCCGCTAAATTAGACCATCCCGGAATTGTAATCCCGCCCAAATATATATTTTTCCGAAACATCCATAGCAAAGCAGTTAATATAAAAATTACCAAGACCCTTTTTTCCGAAGGACGCATTTTCCCTAAGTTCCGTTTTTCCTCCGCAATAACTCCCCTCCCCAAGAATCCTTTCTTTCCCAACGGTGTTATTAAAAATGTAATTGAAAACCAGGCTATCCCGATAAATACGATGACCAATGGAACGCCAACAAGCATCCACTGAGCGAAAGTAATTTCCGGGGCGTTCGGGAAAGTTTCCGCAAAAATTTTCGAGAAGGATATATTCGGCGGTGTGCCTATTAAAGTCCCGATACCGCCGATACTTGCCGAGTAAGCTATAGATAACATCAGCACAAGAGCGAATTTATCCACAAATTGTTTTTTGGCTTTACTTTCTCTTGCCTGAAGGATAACTGAAATCCCAATCGGAAGCATCATCATAGTGGTTGCGGTGTTTGAGATCCACATAGACAAAACTGCGGTGGCTATCATAAAACCTAAAACCAAACGGCGCGGATTATCCCCCAAAAGGCTGATTATATTAAGTGCTATCCTTTTGTGAAGGTTATGCTTTTCGATTGCCAAGGCTATCATAAACCCGCCCATAAACAAAAAGATGCTGGAGTTGATATAGTGCGGTGCGGTTGCCTTACCGGACATTATGCCCATAATCGGGAACAGGACAAGGGGTAGAAGCGAGGTCGCCGCTATTGGAATCGCCTCGGTAATCCACCAGATTGCGATTAAAGTGGCAGCCGCCGCAGTTCTGGTTACGGCAGGTTTCCCCGGTTGTAAATCGAAGAATATCAGAATTATAAAGAACAGCAGGGGACCTAAATATAACCCGATTGTTTTTCTCGAGAGGAAGCTGTAATGCGAATCCATTTGGAAGCCTGATTATAGATCTGAAATTGATAGCCTTTATTTATTAATCATTAATCCTTTAGTTGTTAGTTGTCAAGTTTTAATCGTAGTAAGCTATGAAAAAATAATTTTCGTAAGTATTATAACCGATTGTCACCCGTTATATAAAAACCCCGCCGTAATCGGGCGGGGTTTTTTAATCGAATGACTAAACAGCGGTTATCAAGTTCCGTAATAAAAATCCCATTCCCAGTAATAGGTGCCATTGGAAGCATAGGCATGATAATGGTCTTCATAAAAGGTGATTGTAAAATCCCAATCGGTGATTTGACCTGCATAGTTTTCATCCAAGTAGTTGGCTGTCATAGATAAACTTAACACTCCCGCAAATGGATATAACGAACCTATAACCCAGCGGATGCTGTCGAACTGCTCACTCATATTGACATAATAATTATGATCGTTGACCGCCATTGCCCATTCATAACTCCCATTGCCATTTATTTGTAATGTGTCGGTATTCAATCCGGTGTATGTCCAGTCGTTTAAGTAATCCATTGAAGCTGATCCCGAAGTATCCGATGCATACAAATTAAGGTAAAGCCTGAATTCCATTTTATCCGTGGTCGAATCCGGATTCTCCTGATGAGTTTCGCCCGCGGTGAAACGGATACTATCCGCGGTCGTAGCCGAAAAATTGGCCGAATCACCATTTGCATAAAAATACCACCAACCGCTAATATCATCATAACCGTAATAACTCGTGTCGGTAGTTGTGAAACTTGATTCGGGAGGTACGAAGCCACTGATATATGTCATTCCCGAAGCCATATTATCGATGGAATACTCGACTTGAGTTACTGCTTCCGTTTGGGCTGCTTGGTATTCGGGGTCATTGGTATTTCCTTCCTGATTCTCCTGTGTCGATTTTTCGCTGCTGCAACCAACAACAAAACTTAATACCAATAACCCGGCAAATAAAAGTGCTAAGATCTTGAGAGATTTATTCATAATTTCCCCCTGAAATTGTTTTGAATATTTGTTTTATACAATTTTCCGTTTATAACTATTTATCGGGATTTTTTTATTAGGATTTATCGAGAATATTGAAAGTCGGATTTTGCATAACCGATATTATTTTATTGCGAAGTCAACAAAGTATATTAAATTCGATTTATATGCTATTTTAGGGAAACAAACCGTTTCAGGAGATTTTATGTCAACTATAAAAGGACGAGTCTTTAAGTATGGTGATGATATTAATACCGATGTAATTTTTCCGGGCAAATATACATACACCGTTACCGACCCAAATCAAATAGCGAAACACGCTTTGGAGGATTTGGATCCGGAGTTTTCCTCAAAGGTTCAGTTGGGTGATGTCGTTGTTGGCGGAAAAAATTTCGGGTGCGGTTCGTCAAGGGAGCAAGCGGCATCCTGTTTGAAGTATGCAGGCGTGGGAGCGATTATAGCCAAGTCGTTTTCCCGTTTATATTTCCGTAATTGTCTGAATTTCGGTTTACCTCCCATTACCAGTCCCGAGGCGGTCGATGTCCTTGAGGATGGCGATGAGGTCGAAATCGATTTGGAGAATGGGAAGGTCATTACTTCCAAAGGTATTTTTAACATTCCCCCGTTGCCGGAATCGATTAGGGGGATTATCGATTCGGGAGGTTTGATCCCTTATACCCGAAAGCGCTTGGGTATAGATAAATAATCGAATGACGGGTATCAGGGTCGGAATAATAACAATATCCGATAGAAGTTATCGTAGTAAACGGGAGGACCTCTCCGGTCCTGCGATTAAAGTTTATGTCGAGAATTTTCATCTTGTCCTCGCTGATTATTTGATTGTTCCCGATGAGGTACCGAAAATAGTTAAGGCTGTTAATTCCCTTTCTAAAATTTCCGATTTAATCCTTACAACCGGAGGTACCGGATTATCCCCTCGTGATGTTACCCCCGAGGCAATGGATAAGCTGATCGAAAAGGAACTACCGGGCATTTCGGAAGCGATAAGGGCCGTTTCGTTTCAAAAAACGCCTATGGGAATATTGAGCAGGGGAAAGGCGGGGGTTTACAATAATACTCTCATTGTAAATCTGCCCGGAAGCCCCAAAGCGGTTAGGGAGATATTGGACAGCATTTTTATAGCTCTTATTCATGGGGTGGAAGTACTCAAGGGAGTGGGCAAACATTTTGGAGGTTGATGGAACCAATCCGATGTTAACCGTATTATGGGCGATGGATTTGGACGATAATTCAATCGCCTAACAGTATTTTTTTATATGTTTCCCGTGAAGCTTCACGAGTATGATTTTTAAGGATGAATTCAAAACTGTTTTTGGATATCTCGTTTCTATATTCTTCATTCCTCAAAAGCTCGATAACTCCTTTTGCGAAATCTTCCGCATCATCAGCAATGATTATATTCTTCCCGTCAGACACATTTATCCCCGAGGCGCCGATTGTTGTCGAAACGACAGGTATCCCTCTTTTCATTGCTTCCAATATCTTGAGCCTTACTCCGCTTCCCCGCAGAAGCGGAGTGATAAAAACCGCTGCTTGAGAATAAAACGGCTCGGTATCCCGCACATACCCCATTTCCTTGATAGGGTCCTGAAAACCGAATTTCCATCCTCCGCCGACAATTATAAATTCGATATCCGGAATTTCTCCGCGAACAAGGGGGAAAACTTCGTCGACGAACCATTGTAATCCCCGCCTATTCGGTTCCCAAACCAAATTGCTGATTAACAGGAGCTTATTGGCTTTGGGATTGAATATGTTTTTTAATTTATTTGATGGTCCCATGGATACGGGAACGGTGATTAATTTCTGCGGTTTTGCCCCCATCTTGATAAAAATGCTTTTGTCGAGGTCACTGATGGTAGTGGTTTTGTCTAAGGCTTCAATCATCCCCAATTCCCAATCTTTGGTGATGTCCTCTTGAAGTTGAGCCAATAACCTTGAGGGCGGCCTTTTATGTTCCTTGAACTGCCTCCATAAGTCGGTTTCGACATTGTGGGTATCAAGAATGAACTTCGGCGGGCTTTTCCCCAAAGCTTGTTTTATGGGGTGGTAGTAGCCGGTCATCCTTAATTGATCGAAGATAATAAAATCAAAATTCCCCTGTTTGAGCAAATCGATTAAAAGCTTTTCCATCTTCTTGGAGCGGAATTTCTCCACGACATACGGTATCCGTTTGGTAAAACTGTTGATGAACGCCCCGGCAAGCTTCAGCGGTTTCCTCGTGATATGGATATTATGCATCACAGGTTCAATTACATCAGCTACCCCGCAAGAATTCTTAAACTCCTCTAATCGGGTGGGGTCGATTGTCTCCTCAGAAAAAGAGACAGACGAAATTTCCGCTATCCCGCTTAACGCCGCGATATTCTCCGAGGTTCTAATTTTATAACCCGAATCGGGAGGATATGGCAATTCAATACAGAGATGTAATAATCTTCGGCGTTTCATAACAACCTCAAAGAGATTTAATCGGCAGTATTCTCCTAAAAGGAAAAGGATAATATTCGAGTATAACTAAATCAATATAAATTCAGCGTAGCTTCCCAAGTTCAGTATCATTTGATGTTTTTGGAGCATAAAATTTGCGGATTTCATTCAAAGCTATACTGATATCTTCAGGCAGGGGGGAGGATATTGTGATTGTTTTTCCCGTTATGGGATGTTCGAATTTCAATTTATAAGCGTGGAGCGCCTGCCTTGAAAGTATTTTCAAAAGCCTTCTCCATAAATCCAATTCGTCCTTACCGAAACTCTCAGTCGGGATAGACCTCCCTTTATAATCGCTATCTCCCAAAATAGGATATCCGATATGGGAAAAATGAACTCTTATCTGGTGAGTCCTGCCAGTTAGAAGTTGGACCTCGAGGAATGTGTATTTCCCGAACCGCTCCAACACCTTATATTTGGTATGAGCTTCCCTTCCCCCCTTATATTTAACCGTCATCTTTTTCCTATCGGCGGGGCTTCTGCCGATAGGAAAGGATAAAAGCCCTTCATTATCCGGTATATCACCGATAATAATAGCCTTATAAAATCTTTGAGCGGACTTGGATTTAATTTGTTCGGACAAGCCTATATGAGCTTTATCGTTTTTTGCCACCAATAGTAATCCGGAGGTATCCTTGTCCAATCGATGCACAATTCCCGGTTTAAGCTCTCCGCCGATGCCGGATAAATCTTTTATGTGATATAACAGAGCGTTGACCAATGTTCCGCTGTAATTCCCGGTTGCCGGATGAACCACCATGCCCGCATTTTTATCGACCACCAATAAATATGCATCCTCGTATAAAATTTTAATCGGGATATCATCTGGTGTTATATCGGTTTTAATTGGTTCGGGAACGGATATATCCAATAAGTCCCCTTCTTTCACGCTATAGCCAGCTTTGACAATTCTTCCGTTGACAAGGATATTGCCGGCTTGGATTAAACTTTTTATCCTGCTGCGTGAAATATCGGAAAACATTTCCGAACATAAAATATCGAGGCGTTTTCCGGAAGAATCGGCGCCGATTTTGAGATTTGATTTTTGCTTCATTGATGAGTTGCAGTAGGTTTGACGATTGTATCGTTATCGTTCGGCTTTTGTCCGTTTATTTGGTTTTCCATATTGTTCCTGCGGAAAAGAATATAAAATATCGCGCCTATCGTCCCGACTGTTACCGCGCAATCTGCGAAATTAAATACAGGCCATCTATCGATTTGATAGCCCCCGAAACGGAACCCCAGAAGGGAGAAAGGGTGGATATGTATATTGAAGAAATCGACATCCACAAAATCGATAACCCTCCCATGGAATATCCTATCCAAAATATTCCCGAAAGCTCCCCCGAGTATCAAAGAAAGGTTGAAGCGCAAAAATTTTTCGACCCCGTGGCTCCTTTGGAAATAATAGACGATAATCAAGATAGCTACTATGGAAAGGAAGATATATAACGAACCGGCTCGGGATCCCAATCCGAAAGCTCCCTTTGGGTTATAAACAAAAGTCAGCATAAAAAAATCGCCTAATATCCTGACCGATTCCCCCTCTTGCATAAAAAAATAGACTAACCATTTCGAAAGCTGGTCTATAAAAATAACAAGCAAACCAGTCAAAAGGTAAATTCGATTGTCAGGTCCGGCTATCCAGACTTGCTTTGTTCTTCCTTCTCTTTGCATTTGATGCACATTCTTGCGTGAGGGACCACATTTAATCGCTCAAGGCTTATCTCTGCTCCACACACCACGCACTTCCCGTAAGTATTGTTTTGAAGTCTCCGAAGCGCTTCATCGATATGATAGAGCAATCTACCCGATTTCGAAGCGAAGAGAAATGTCTTTTCGCGCTCCTGAGCATCCGTCCCAATATCCGCCATATGATATGTATGGCTGGAAAGGTTGCCCGAACTATTTTTTATGGTGTCCCCTCCCCTTTCGGTAAAAGTACCAATTTCCTCGATTAATTTCTTTCTTTTTTCCAAAAGCAATTTCTCGAATTTTTTCAGATCGCGTTTGTTCATCAATCACCCCTGAACTAACCGCCTATTCTTTGTATGGTGATTTTAGCTTCTTCTCCATTAATATCCCATTTTTTGGAAACGGGTTCTCCGCTTAAAAGAATATCGCTTCTCTTTTTTCTTTCGTCTCCATCCGAATAAATTACAATATCCTGCGCCAGCGTTTCCTTTGCGATATAATCCTTATAACGCTCAATGGCAGTTTTCAAAGTATCGTTGCATTTTATATCGATAATTATATTATCGAGAACATCGAAACCTGCGGTTTTGCGCATATTTTGTACTTTATTGACAACTTCCCGCGAAAATCCCTCTTCCCGGAGATTTTCGGTTATTACAATATTTACCGCCACAGAAACACCGCCTTCGCTGATTACTTCATATTCGGGGGCAAATTCCCTCAAGAACTCTACATCTTCCGCCGACACTCCAATTTGCTTTCCACCTATGGTCAGATCAATCGAACCATTTTCCTTAAATTCGGAAACCTCTTCTGGGGAAAGTTCTTTAAGTAGCCGAGCCGCTTCGTTGACATCCTTCCCGAATTTAGGACCTAAACTTCGGAAATTCGGTTTTATTTTATATATCACCAAATCATCGAGGTTGTCAACAAAATGGATATTTTTAATGTTTAATTCCTCTTTTATATGATCGATTAGAATATCATAATCAGCCGCCCCCGCCCTTCCCGAAACGGATATTAGTATCTCGGATAATGGTTGGCGAACCTTGATTTTTGCCTTTTTCCTCGCCGCTAAACCCAAACTGACGATAGTTTGAATATCGTTCATCAGGTTTTCTAATTTTGCGTCGATATATTTTTCATCGGCTTTGGGAAAATAATCCAAGTGAACGGAGATTAATTCCTTATCCTCCAAGGGTTCGACCAAGTTCAAATATAGTTTTTCAGTAATAAACGGCGCTACCGGAGCCGCCAGTTTGCAAACTTCGATGAGAGCATCCCAAAGGTAATAGTAAGCTGTCTTTTTATCCACTGTCAATTCGGGTCCCCAATAGCGGCGACGGCAACGACGGATGTACCAATTCGAGAGCTCCTCGATTACAAATTGCTGAATGGAGCGGCAGGCTCGTGTTATTTCAAAACTCTCGTAAGATTTACCGACATCTCGAATTAAAGTAGTAATTTTGGATTTGAGCCACTTATCTATGGAGGTTGGTTTTAATTCTTCAGGATTTATCTCCTTCGGATTGAACCCATCTATACGGGCATATAATGCAAAGAAAGAGTAACAGTTTTTCAGAGTCGAGAGGAATTTCTTTGCTACCTCGATTACGCCATCCGGATCGAATTTCGTCGGTAGCCAAACCTGCGAGGTGGACATCATATACCATCGAGCCGCATCTGCCCCCATTTTAGTTAGAATATCATTCGCAAAAACCACATTCCCCTGTGATTTGCTCATTTTCTGTCCGTTTTTATCGAGGATAAGCTCATTGACCACGATATTTTTATATGCCGGCTCACCAAATAGAAAAGTGGAAATCGCCAAAAGGGAATAAAACCATCCTCTTGTCTGATCAATACCCTCAGCGATAAAATCAGCGGGAAAACGATTTTTAAATTTTTCCTCATTCTCGAAGGGATAATGATACTGAGCAAAAGGCATCGAACCCGAATCGAACCAAGCATCGATTACTTCGGGAGTCCTGACCATCTTCCCACCGCATTTCGGGCACTTGATGTATATCCTATCCACATACGGTTTATGAAGTTCGATATCATCGGGGACATTCTCCCCCAACTCTTTCAACTCCTTTATCCCACTGACTGATTGTTCCTGTCCGCATTCGCTGCAAATCCATATCGGCAAAGGAGTTCCCCAATACCTGTCGCGCGATAACGCCCAATCGACATTGTTTTCCAACCATTCGCCGAATCGCCCGTCACGAATCTCCGGAGGTTGCCAATTTATCTTTTTATTATTCGCTATCATCTTGTCTTTATATGCCGTTGTGCGGATAAACCAACTCGCACGGGCATAATAAATCAGGGGGGAATGGCATCGCCAACAGAAAGGATAAGTATGGGAATAGTTTTCCGCTTTAAGCAACAAATTCCTCGACCGCAAATCCTCGATGATCTCAGGGTCGGCTTCCTTAACGAATTTCCCTTTCCAAGTCTTAACCTCAGAGATGAATTCCCCTTTTTCGTTAACCGCTTGAATTATCGGTAAGTCATATTTGTTGGAGAGAGCATAGTCATCAGCGCCGAATGCCGGGGCGATATGAACTATGCCTGTCCCCTCATCCGTCGTTACGAATTCGGCGGTAGTGACATAATGCGATTTCTTTTCAGGTTTTATAAAATCATATAAAGGTTTATAATTTGTACCCGAAAGCTCCCTGCCCGTATATTCGTTTTTGATGTTCAGCTCGTCGCCGAATAGAAGTTTTGCCCTCGATTTTTCAAGGATTAAATTTTCGTCTCCCTGCCTTATCTCCACATATTTATAATTCGGATGGACCGCCAAAGCAACATTTGAGATAAGCGTCCATGGAGTAGTTGTCCAGACTAAAAAATAAACCCCGGGGCGATCGACTATTTCCATTTTAACGAAAATCGAAGGATCTGATACGGTCTCATACCCTTGAGCCACCTCATGGGAAGATAACGCAGTTCCGCAACGGGGACACCATGGGACTATCTTTCGTCCGCGATATAAATATCCTTCCCGGTGAAAACGGGAAAGCGCCCACCATACCGATTCGATATAATCGTTGGTATAAGTGATATAGGCATCGTCTAAATCGAGCCAATAGCCGATTCGGCGGGTGAAATCATCCCACTCTTTTTTATACTTAAAGACCGATTCACGGCATTTGCGGTTGAAATTCTCGATGCCGTATTCCGCTATTTTCTCCTTTATGGAGAAACCCAAAGATTTCTCCACTTCAAGCTCAACCGGAAGCCCCTGCGTATCCCAGCCTGCTTTCCGCTCCACGCGAAACCCCTTCATCGTCTTATAGCGACAGATAGTATCCTTGACCGTTCTCGAAATGAGATGCCCTATGTGAGGTAATCCGTTGGCGGTGGGAGGACCTTCATAGAATACGAAATCGGGATGCCCTTCCCGTTGTCTTAAGGATTCCTCGAATATATTGTTTTTCTCCCAGTATTCGCTGATAAGATTTTCAGCTTCCGGGTAATCGAATTCCGAACTGATTTCTTTGAACATAGTATAAATCGCTGAATCTGTTAAATCTCTATTTTCTTTAAGGTCTCAATAATCATTTTCTTTAATTTCGGTTCGGCTTTATTGGCGGCGGCAATTACATCCTCCAATGAAACCGATTCCATAGCATCGGGTAATCCCATATCGGTGATAATGGAAAAACCCAGTACTTTCAACCCGGAATGCCGGGCTACAATCACTTCCGGAACAGTTGACATCCCCACCACATCAGCTCCCAAAACCCGCATAGCTCGATATTCCGCCCCGGTCTCGAGATTAGGCCCCAATACCGAAATATAAACTCCTTTTTGGATGGCGATGCGGTTTTCGATGGCGGTTCGGTAAGCCAAATCGACTAATTCCTTGGTGTAAATATCATACATATCCGGGAAACGGGGTCCCAATCGGTCATCATTTACCCCAACCAAAGGGTTTTGTCCTTGAAAATTTATATGATCGGTTATTATCATAATATCGCCCCGTTCGTACTGGGGATTCAATCCGCCGCAAGCATTCGATACAATCAGTATCTTGATGCCAAGCGATTTCATCACCCTAACGGGAAAAGTCACTTGTTGCGGAGTATATCCCTCATACAGGTGGAAACGGCCCTGCATCGCGACTACTTTTTTACCGGACAGGGTACCAAAAAGGAGTTTTCCCGAATGACTTTCCACTGTGGAAACGGGAAAGTTGGGAATATCCTTATAATCCACTTCAGCATCTATTTCAATGGCTTCGGCGGTCGATCCCAACCCCGTGCCGAGGATTATCCCTATATCCGGTTTAATCGAAGTTTGTTTATTTAGATATTCAGCCGCTTGTTCTACCTTCTTATATATATCTTTCAAAATGCACCTCTTTTAGTTTAATCGATTTTGCCTTTTGGTTTCAATTTCTCTTGGAATTCATCCGCAATTCTATCCACCTCGCTTTCGGATAAACTACTTTTTGTCCTTTCGGCTGTGGATTGTGAATTATTCGCCGAACCTGTATTCTCAAGCAATCGTAAATGCGTTTGCAGGATAGCCTTCATCTCCGAGATGAGTGATGCTTTTTTGAGTTCGAGTTGGTGTATCTCGCTTCTCATACGGACTGTTCTCTCGGATGCTTCCTTTATAATTTTATCGCCATCGGATTGCGCCCGCTTGACAATCAATTCCGCTTCTTGCTCGGCGTTGCGAACCATTTGCGAGGCGTTTTGTTTCGCGGTGACCATCGTTTCACTGATTGCGTTTTCCACACTGGTGTAGCTTTCCAATTTCGCCCTTATCTCTCTAATCTCACCTTTGAGGTCGTCATTCTCCTGAAGCAGCTCTTCCATACGGTCGGCGATTTGATTTATGAATGTTTCCACCTCGAGGGTATCATAACCCCTAAGGGCTTTCTTGAATTCGCGATGACGGATATCAATTGGGTTGATATTCATTTGAACCTCAATTCGATTGAATTATTGGGACTTTATTTATTTGCTTTCGCATTGTTTTCCCTCATCAGACCGGGCGATGACCGAAAATCGCCGAGCCGATCCTAAGCATATTGGCACCTTCTTGAACTGCTATCTCATAATCGCCGCTCATCCCCATAGAAAGGTATTTCCAATCTATATCCCGATGGTCTCTTTTCAGCTCATCGAAAATGAGCTTGGTAAGTTGGAAATCCTTGCGGATTAATTCCTCATCGGCGGTTAAGGGACCGATAGTCATCAAACCCATAATCCTTACTCCGGTCAAATCCTTAATAATATCCATAGCCTCATAAATCTCATCGGGCGCAAAACCGGATTTGGTTTCTTCACCGGAGCAGTTTATCTGCAATAGAATATTCATCGTTTTGTTGAGTTTGATACATTCGTCTGAAATCGCCCGGGCGATTTTTACGCTGTCCACCGATTGGATGATATCGAACAGCTGAACTGCTTTTTTGACCTTGTTCGATTGCAGATGTCCTATCAGATGAAATACCCCATTGTATTTGCGCACGGTATCCTGTTTTGTTTCGGCTTCCTGAACGCGATTTTCGCCGATGTCTTTCAAGCCTGATTGTAATGCCTCGGCGACTATTTCCGGGGGGAAAGTTTTTGTAACCGCCACTATGGTTATACTATCCGGATCGACTCCGATTTCACCGCATATTCGGGCGATATTATCCTTGATTTTACTATAATTACTTTGAATTTTATTTATTATCGCTTCCATAATAATTTAATAACTTATATTATGCCTTACCCTAAAAGCAAATACAATTTTTCAGCCAGTAATAATGGATATGTTTGTTTAGGAATAGTATCTTAATTAATTCTTGAAGATGGGTGATTATGATAATCTTATTTCAAAACCGTTAGTTTGTGCCTCCTTTTTGAGAAGCTCCAAAGTATTGCTTTGGCCTTCGCTAAGATTCTTCCGATCGAAATTATTTTCCACAGTTAACTTAAGAATAGCTATAGGATTATAATTTTTGTTATTCACTATTACTGTTTCCAAGTTAGTAAATAATATCATCTTAATAAGTCCGTCTTTAATATCCTCCAACGAAGGCAATTGGCCTCGGCTATGTTTAGCTTCTATTAAATGAATATCCTTCCCCAATATTTCAATCTCATCGACAGTGAAATAATATAAACCGCCTAAATAATTTTTTATCGTTATACTACCTTTGGTTCCGCTTATATTTTCTTTTGGCTGAATCGTATGTTCTTCTCTTTTTTGAGCCTTTTCCGCCAATTCACGGGAAAGATTCATAAATTCTTCCCGGCTTTTTCGTAAATTAGTTATTCTTTTTTTGGCCGAGTTTACAGAATGCATTTCCACTGAAGTCCTTTTGCTAATTGCAGAATAATGCTTTATCGCAATACCTCCGATGTCCGCGATATTTTCGATTTGCTCAAGGTTCCAATGTAGAGCGTCGGATTTATAATTTAGGATATCCTTAATTTTCTCTTTAATGAAATCGATATCGAATTTTTGATGGGTTATTTTATGAGTATAGCGTTTGCTTTTTTCCGCTCCTATATAGTAGCCGATAATCACATAAACCCCTAAAAGGCTCATTAAGGATATCGTATCCCATTGTAGAAAATCCCTATCTCCATCTTTACCTTCGTCTTTGAATATTGGAATAATAGTAATCTTTTTCCCGGAAAAGTCTAAGGTATCATAGACCCTTGCGTATGGATAGGATCGTGTCCGTTTTGCGGAAACCCACCAACTCAATGCTATTTTATTACTCTTATTGATTTCAAGCAAAAAAGAGGAATCCCTGTTGATAGCGTTTCCCAATTCTCCTATTTTATAACTTCTTAGTTCCCTGCACAAACAGGGAGTATATTTTATCCCTTTTATCTCAGCGAAAAGACTCATACTTTTTTTTCTCGCGATAGACAATCACGAAGCTATCATTATGATTTAAGAATGTACCCTGTGCATCAAACCCCAATTTTTTCTTAATGATGGGGATGAGTGATTTATTTATTTCTATACCAATGCTGTTTCTTTTCAAGTTTCGTGCAACTTTCATCGTTGTTCCACTTCCGACAAATGGGTCCAGAACCGTTTCCCCCTTATAAGAGAAAAGTTTTATTATCCTATAGGGAAGCTCATCGGGAAAGGCGGCTATATTTTTTTCCAGAGGGGAACCGGGCATTACATTGTTCATTTCCCACAAAGTCATATACCATTTTTTATCCAAAAATTCCTTTTTACTTATTTTCGATGCTTCTCTTATGTTTTGAGAGATAGAACGATAATTAAATTTGCCTTTCTGAAAAATTATTATGCTTTCAAGGAGGTTGTCGGGATAATAATACATAGGATAGGGGTTTTGGAGCAAAACGCCGCTTCTCCTACTTATTCGTAGGTACCCATCCGGTTTTTTCCAGACAATCCTGTCCCTATACCGAAAACCGGCCTTTAAGAATATTCGGGTTGTATCAGCCGTAATAGGATATTTTTCTCCATCCACTAACATATCATCGATATTTAATACAGCTATACGGCCTTTCTGCAAAACCCTATAAGTTTCCTCCGCGAACTTCCTGATAATCTCTAAGTAATGTTCGTAATCCTTATATAGATCTTTATAATCAAATGGGGCATTGAAGTAGGGAGGAGAAGTTATCATCAGATGGATACTTTCGTCTGCGATTTCCCCCATATCGGTACAGTCGCCTATAATAAGTTTATGCCGGGTAGCCACTATATATAATCTCTATTAAAATTCTTTAAACCATACTATCGTTTTTTTAGGACCAAAATCCAATCCGTGTTAATTCGTTCTTCTCGCGGTACTTTTATAAAATGTTTGATTATTTCCGACGCAAAATAATTCTCGACTTCAAAACCTATTCCAATCGCTATTGACATTATATATCTCCAGCTTTCGAATAGCTCATTACGGATCTTATTATTACCGACCACGATGATATAATATCCGTTCTTTTTCAATACCCTATAGATTTCTTTTAAGTTTTTCCTCATATCAAAAAGATATTTATAGGCGATATAAGCTCTTCTTGGATCTTTTTCATATATTCTTCGGATAACATTATCAGCTTTCCTCACATTTATTTTATGAAGGGTTCTGTAGTCCGTCGCCGACACACTCTCCGTCCCTATATGTTTTCTTTTCAAAGGGGTTAGTGAGCCATTTTCAAAGCCGAGCCAATAGATTTCCAATTGATGTGTTCTCGGATAATCAACCGCATTGGCATAAGGAGGTGAGGTCAAAGCTAAATTGAAATAACCGTCGGGGAAATTGATTGACCTTGCGTCTTGATGGATGGGAAAATCGATAGTGATATCGGTTGGGCATCTCTTGGAGAATTCTATCATTTTAGGCACATTTGTCAATATGGCTTCCGCAAATTTCGTCAAAGCATCCGCAGGATAAACCCTCTTGTTTAACTTTTTTCTTATAACCGTTCGCGTACAATTATCATCTGCATTTGATACGGAACGGATTATCGATGAGAAACATATCTTGAAGAAATCTTTTATATCATCCTCAACCTTCAAAGCCTCTATGATTTCTTTAATATACGATAATTCGAGGATTATTTCTTTGTTAAACCAATTATCCCTATAGGGGAAATTTGGTATAGCATCCATATTCACCAAGGACGGTTTGAAATCCAAAATTGATTGCAATAGCTTGTCGCGGCTGGATTCCAATTCGGATTTATTCAAGGGGGTAGTCTTGACCTTGGATAGAAAACGAGAGAAGGGATCTACATCTATCCCGACGGAATGCCGATGATTTAACAAAGCTTCGACATTTGTCGTTCCGCTGCCTGAAAAAGGATCAATAATTTTATCACCGTTCTTTGAGTATCGTTTTATCAGCCACCTCGGTAATTCCGGGAAAAATTTTGCAGGGTATTTATGAAGTCCATGGGATAGTATAGTCTGATCGTAGCTGATAAACAAAAATCGCCGTTGATTTTCTATCGGGAGATCTACAGGTATATCTCCATCGACCCTGATAATCTTCTCCCCGTATTCATTTATTTGTTCTTTTACATTCGGATACCCTGAAATTTCATAAAACGATTTCTGTGTATAATCCGGCCTTTTTCGGCCATTCTTTTTGCCGACTTTTTCTATGATTTTATCCAATGAGATTGGATAAAATAGTTCACTTTTTGTTTGTGCGCGGGTCATATTATTTTAGCATAAATTTGAATTTATGTATCCTTTTCGCATTGTAGTAGTTCAATCCCGCCATTTAAAATGGTCGGGGAGAGCAGATTTGAACTGCCGACCTCTTGCACCCCAAGCAAGCGCGCTAACCAGGCTGCGCCACTCCCCGAACCAATCAATCCCAAATAAAAAAAATCCCCACCTAAAATCAAGGGAAAAGTTTCCGTAATTCGTCCAAATCCCCCCTTATCTCCAATAAAAGCTTAATCAATTGCTCTTTCGTGAAGCCAATATCGTCCTCCCCCTTATATCCCCTCTTAAGGGCATTTTTCGCCCCTTCTATCGTATAACCTTCATCGTAAAGTAATTTCTTTATTGTTTTAACCGTTTGGATATCTTTTTCCTGATATATCCTGTTTCCCGCACGATTTTTTCTTGGATGGAGTTGCGAAAATTCCTTTTCCCAAAATCGCAGGACATAAGGCTCCAAATCGGTCATTTTCGCCACTTCACTAATCGAATAATAAAGCTTCTTGTTCTCACCCAAATTCATCTTTACGCCCATTAATTTTCCTTCGTTTCCAAAATCCCCGCTTTCGCTTTCCCTTCCGCAAACATTAAATTTACCGCATCGCCGATATTAACCATAGAAGAGCTTTTGATTATTTCCCCGTCCTCCTTCGAACAAATACTATATCCGCGACTTAAAGTGTTTTTGGGGGAAACAGCCTTCAATTGCCTATGAAGGCTTTGAACCCTTACCCTTTTGGCTTCCATCTTATTGGCTATAACTTCAGTCAGCCTTTCGCTTAAGTGATCGAGCCTTATCGATGATTGAGACAACAAATTTATAGGTTTTTGGAACGCCCGGTGGTCGGCAATAGATTTCAATCTTAATTTTTTGGAATCCAAGATTGACACTAATGATTTGAATAAATCGGTTTGTATTCGGTTCAAGTTCGCCTCTAATAGGGATTTATCATAGGATACAAGCTCCGCGGCGGCTGTTGGTGTCGCTGCTCGCGCATCAGCGACAAAATCGCAAATCGTAAAATCGATTTCATGTCCCACCGCCGAAATTATAGGTATCTGCGAATTATAGACCGCATAAGCGACAATTTCCTCGTTGAAAGCCCAAAGATCTTCCAGCGACCCTCCACCTCTGGTGATAACGATTAAATCAACTTTCTCGTAACTGTTGAAATCTTCAATGGCGGAGGCGAGGTCTTCCGCCGCACCCTCTCCCTGCACACGGGTCGGTCGGATTATAATATTTATCCACGGAGCGCGCCGATGCAATGTGCGGATGAAATCACGCACCGCAGCCCCTTCAGCCGAAGTTATCACCCCAACGGAGAGGGGGTATTCCGGTAGCGGTCTTTTATGCTCCTCCGCAAAAAGTCCTTCCTTGAACAGCTTCTCTTTGAGTTTACGGAACGCTAAATCCAATGCGCCCGCACCTGCGGGGAACAGTCGATTGACATCGAGCTGATAAGATCCGTAAGGCTTATAGACCGTTAACTTTCCGGAAGCGATGACACTCATTCCATCCTCAGGGTCGAAATCCAACGATGACGCCCTCCAGCGGAAGAATACACACCGCAGTTGGGCTGATTCATCCTTCAATGTAAAATAGCGATGGCCTGATGTCCGATGATGAGTATAGTTGGATATTTCACCGATAACATTTACAACCCCGATGGAATCCTCGATTAAATCCTTAACCCTGTCGGTCAGCTCGGAGATTGTAAGAGGCGCTTCACCCATTATACCTCCCGCTTAGTTTTTCGGCTGCCGTTACCGTATTTGCCAAAACCATCGCAATAGTCATAGGTCCCACGCCGCCGGGAACCGGGGTAATATAACCCGCCACCTCGACAGCCGATTTGAAATCGACATCGCCGGCTATCCGATAACCCTTTTTTGAATTGGGATCATCAATTGCCGATGTGCCAGCATCGATAACAACGGCGCCCTGCTTTATCATCCCGCCGGTAATCGATTCCGGTTTTCCCATTGCACATATTAAAATATCGCCCTGCTTGGTAAAAACGCTGATGTCAGGGGTAGCTGAATGGCATAGTGTTATGGTGCTGTTTGCTTTTTTATCCTTCAATGAAACCAATACCGAAAACGGCCTTCCTACTAAATCGCCCCGTCCCAATATAACCGTATGTTTGCCGACTGGCGGATTTCCGCTTCTATTAAGAAGTTCAAGGATGCCCAACGGCGTTGCAGGGATAAAGTTCGGTTTTCCCAACAATAATCTGCCAAGGTTCGCCGGATGAAATCCATCCACATCCTTCGCCCAATCAACTGCCATATTGACCTTGAGCTGGTTTATATGCGGCGGCAGCGGAAGTTGGACTAATATCCCGTGGATATCATTATCTTTGTTTAAATCATTGATTACGCTTAAAAGCTCTTTCTCGGATATGGAGTTGGGGAGGGTGATTGTTTTGGATGTAATTCCTATTTTAGCGCAGGCTTTGGTTTTCATCCGCACATATTGAATCGATGCCGGATTTTCGCCTACCAAAACCGCCGCTAATTGAGGAATAATGTTCCTCTCTTTCAGCGAACCGATCCGTATTTTTAGTTCGGATTTTACCTCGGATGCTATTTTTTTGCCGTCGATAATTACTGCGCTCATAACTCACCACCGCTATTATGGATAATTACACTCCTTTTGTCAACCGATATTAGCGAAATGGGTTATTTTATTTAATTAAACCATCGCTTTAAGATTTTACTACTTGATGTTCACTATAACATATCCTGTGGATCAACATTTATGGAAAGCCTGACATTATCGGGGGGTATCGCCGAAGTGGAGAGGGGGTATTTCTTTCTTATTATCTCGTTGAATCTTATCACCGAGTCCAATTTCAGCAACAATTGATTACGGTATCTTTTCCGCAATTTGAATAGTGGAGCCGGTGCGGGTCCCAAAAGTCGGAATATCTTCCCGGTATATAATTTCCTTATCGTTTCCAATTTGTATTTTAGGGTTTTGGCGGCTTTTGCGGAAGCTTCTTGATCGGGGGAACTTACGGTAAAGAGGATTAATTTTACGAAGGGAGGATAAAGCAGTTTTCGCCTGCTTGTTATTTCTTCCTCATAGAAACCCTCATAATCCTGATTACAGGCATGGCTTATGGAATATTCATCGGGAGTGAATGTTTGGATTATAACTTCACCTTTTTCGCTTCTTCTTCCGGCTCTGCCGGCTGCTTGGGTTAATAAGCGGAATGTGTTTTCGCGGGCTCTGAAATCGGGGAAGGAAAGTCCCAAATCTGTGGAAATAATCCCGGTCAATTTAATGTTCGGGAAATCAAACCCTTTGCCCACCATTTGGGTTCCCATCAGAATACCGACCCGTCCTTCATTGACATCATCGATAATTCGCTGAAGATTACCCTTGGGAGCGGTGCTGTCGAGATCCATACGGGCTACATTTACCTCCGGAAATATATCATTGAGAATTTTTTCCAAGCGCTGGGTTCCTGTTCCGAACATACTGATAGATTCATTGCCACAACGGGGGCAGGAGTCCGGCGGGGGCTCTTTTTTTCCACAGTAATGGCAGATAAGTTTGCCGGTTTGTTTATGAAAAGTCAGATTGATATCGCAGTTTGGGCAGCGCCAAATATAACCGCATAGCGGACAGCGGACATATCTGGCGTATCCTCGTCGGTTCAAAAGCAACAAAACCTGTTTGCCTTCTAAAAGGACATCGTTCATCCGCGATATTAAGGTTGCCGAAAGCGAAGCCCCAATCATCCGCTCCTGTTTCATATCGAGTATGACGACTTCCGGCATCTCAACCCCCTCGGGCCTTTCCGGCAATTTCAAAAGGCGATATTTTTCATTTTTTGCGTTATGAAAACTTTCCAAAGATGGAGTGGCTGAACCCAATATCACCGGTATCGATTCCAAATGCCCCCGCATCACAGCGACATCTCTGGCGTTATAATAGGGGGGATCGCCTTCCTGTTTATACGATGGGTCCTGTTCCTCATCCACGACTATCAACCCTAAATTTTCCATTGGGACAAATACTGTCGATCTCGGACCGATTACTACGGAAACAGAACCTTTTCTAACCATATCCCAACGCTTAAACCTTTCGGCGGGGGTTAATCTGCTATGGAGGACAATCACCTTATCCCCGAACGATTCCTCGAAACGCTTTTCCATAACGGGCGTTATGGAAATCTCGGGGACAAGCATCAAAACCGAGAACCCCCGTCTGATAACCCATTCTGCCGTTTCCATATAAACCAAGGTTTTTCCGGAGCCGGTAACTCCGTAAAGGAGATAATTGGTATTACCGCCCCTCTCCAACTTGCTGATAATTTCATCGATGGCTCGTTGTTGGGATAAGTTTGGGGTAAGGATTTGGTTGTAATGCCCGTTGATAATCGGAGTGTCGATAGTTTCTTTAGGTTGAACTTTCCTTAATCGTTTATATTTGGTTTTAATGTTGCCCGAAGAGATATCCCCCAGCAGTTTTTCAATATCGGATTTGAATATAAATCTATCAGGTAAATCGGAGGAAGGAATCTGTTTCATCTTTCCCTTCTCATCGGGGATTTGAATCATCAGCTCCGAAAGAGTGAGCAGCCGCGAGGGGAAAGCAGCCGTAAAACAATCTGGCAACCTGCAGATGTAATAATCAGAGACCCATTTTAAAAGGGAAATTAAATTCTCGGAAATGAGGGGGAACGGTTCGAGGAAAGAAATTATTTCCTTTAGACGCTTTAGTTCCGTCTTTTCCTTAATCTCAATCACAAAACCGACTAAATTCCTCGATCTTACAGGCACCCTCACCCGACTGCCTACGGAAATCCAATTGATATATTCTTTCGGTATTCGATAGGTAAAAGGACTAACGGGGATTTGAGGGATTACAACTTCGGCATACATAAGGAAAAGGCAGCGGAACTTCCGCTGCCCTCAAAAATAATTTAGTTAATTCTTATTTTTCTCCGCGACATTTCTTCCCTTTGGAAATAGCTTCATTGACCATCTTTTTATCGCCCAATTCCACATAAACCGAAGCCATCACATCATAAATATCGCAGTTGTTGGGATCTTTCTGTTCAAGCTGTTTTATAATCGGAACAGCCTTTTGGTATTCTTTCAACTTAACAAGGACCAAAATCCGATTAAATGCAGCATCGGTGTCATCCGGGTTATATTTCATCGCCTGAGCAAACGACCTTTCCGCATTCGGTAAATCTTTCAATTGTTCGAGATACAAAACTCCCAAATTAAACCAGAGGTTTGGGTTTTGCGGATCTATTTTGAGTGCCTGTTCATACGCCTCTGCCTCCTTTTTAGAATCCCCCATTTTGTTATAAATCTGACCTACTCGGATGGGGATATTGGTATTGTTGGGTTCGAGTTTTTCCGCTTCGTCATAAAGTTTCAAGGCTTCGTCATACTTCCCTTGACGGAAACAGACGGCGGCAAAATTTTTCAGGATATCATAGTCGCCCTTTTTCATCTCGTAAGCTTTCTTATTGTATTCGTAAGCCTTCTTATCATCATTGAGCTTTACGGCGACAAATCCCGCATTTGAGTAGGACTCGTATTTTCCGGGATCAATAATCATACAGGTCTCGAATTTTTCCAAAGCGGCTTTATAATCCTTTTTCTTGGTATCCACCAATCCCTTATTAAATACGGATGCCCATTTCTGCTCTCTTATTCCGTTTATTTCTTTTTCGTAAGCAGGATTCAGCTCAAGTGCTTTTGCGAAAGCTTTATCCATCTCCACAAAGTTATCCAACGCAGCATAGGATTTACCCATATAAAAGTAAGGTTCGGCATTTTGCGGATTTGCTTTCAGCGACTTTTGGAACTGTACTATCGCATCTTTGTAGTTCGGAGGGTTTTGCTTCAGGAGAATCTTGCCCTGACGGAGATTCTTGTCGGCACAGGACGATAAAGCAACCATTAGAATTGATAGAACAATAACTAAAACAACTGATTTAACCTTCAAAATTTCCTCCTTTAAGGTAAAAAATGAAAACCTCTTCTGTTCAAATTCGTTGTCCCTTACACGAAACGGATGACCAATCTACCTTTTATATCTAACGGTATAGGTTAAGATTGTTTCGCCATCCGATTTTACGGGAAGCGTAAACTCTATCGTATTGGCATCCTTTTTATGATAATCATAATTGGATTTAACAATTTCCCACTCCGAATAGCTCCATAACTTCTCCACCACAACAACCTCCACCTTCTCCTTTTTGTGATTGCGGAGCTTTATTTGAAATGTCTCCTCAGAAACTCTCTTGGATATCTCCTTATGATCGATTTTCTTCCGTTCGCCGACGACATCGAAAGCATCCCCCACATATACCCGAACCATCTCATCCTTGGGGGTATGATCTATCTCATCTTCGCCGATAAACTCTAACGATTTATCCGAATCGACCTTGTAAACTCTGACTTTTCCTTTTGGGAGGGGAATACCCAAGCCCTCTGCCTTACTGTTTTTAAATTCGAGGGTTATTTTGATATTCGCATTTTCCTTCGAGCCCCAATAGCCGCCTCGACTCTCAAAAGTATAAACTTTTTTTGCGTTTACTTCGGAGGACGGGAATAGTGTTATCTGTTTAATTTCGTTGTTCAAGATATAAGCGCGCCTCTGCAGGGTATAGAGATGATACTCGAAGAAAGATTTCTCCTCGAATTGGGGTGCTTGGCGTCCCCCGGCACGCATCCCTTCCTTCATTAACATCTTCGGAGCCTTTTTCGCTTTGATTGTATGGATATCACCCGCTATCAATTTCAGCCTTGCGTTCTTAAAGGAGCCTCCGGAATTGTTCTCTACCGAAACCCAGCCGGACAGATTCAATGACTTATCATCTTCGCTTACGACGGCGACATATTCCGAATGCCAATTCATTCCTTTGGTCAAATAGCTTACATCGCAGTTTACGGTTCCTTTGACTCCGCTGTCGAATTTCCATACCAAGGTAGGTTTGGTTAAAAGTCCTTCAGGCAATTTCTCAAACTTGAAATCGGTTAGTTCATTGGTGCGGACGACATTTAATGAGCCATCTTTTGCTTGAACTACGATTGAGTTTCCATCATTGGAAAGTAATGTTCCCTCAAACACCTGACCGTTTTTTCCCATTGCGGTTATTTGATGATCGATATATTTATCGAAAATTACCCCCGTGTTTACCAAATCGTACTGGTAATTTTGTTCGATTATCGATATCCTGCTTGAATTCTTGAGCGGTTTGAAATGCACTGAGGTGGGATCTATTTGCGAGGGCACATTTGTAAATCTATAATCGAATATCCCCTTCTTGAAATCTATGGGGCGTATCTCCCGTATCAGGGCGAGATTTTGATTATACACCGTCACCGCCATATCCGGTTGGGTTCCGAATGCCACTCCGTTTATAGCCAAAACGGCGAAGCACGCCAATAATAACTTCTCCATCTTTTTCCTCTCAATTTTAATCTATCACCAACCTACTATACCTTCGAGATTCTTGCTTAACTTTTCCAACCTTTCGCGATAATCCTTATTTTTCTCCCTCTCCTTCTCGATAACTTCTTTTGGAGCCTTACTTACGAAATCCTCATTACTGAGTTTTTTGCTCGATTTCTCAAGGAGGATGTTCATACGCTCGAATTCTTTTTGCAATCGAACCTTTTCCCCTTCGATGTCAATAAGGCCGGCAAGGGGAACATATATCTCCGCACCCTTGATAACCTTCGCGGCGGACCGAAACGGTTTGGAGACATCACTATCTATCGTCAATTCCTCCACCTTGGCTAAAAGCCTGATATAATCGGAATGCTCGGCTACCCACCGTCTTATCGTATCATTTGATGGTTTTATGTAAACATCGGCTTTTTTGGCGGGCGGAACATTCATCTCGGAACGGATATTCCTTATCGCACCGATAAGCTCCTGAATAGTCGCCATTTGTTCTTCCAATTCCGGATAAATCAACGATTCGGGAACATCCAGCCAAGGAGTTAAACTCAAAGTTGGAACCTCCCTTTTGACACCGACTTCCTCGTAAAGTTTCGATGCTAGTTCTTCGCTGATAAACGGTATAAAAGGGTGGAGCATTCTGAATGTGCCATCGAGTATATAGTACAATATATGGCGAGCATTATTATCAGTTTCCCCGGAATTGCCGTTGTATAATCGAGGTTTGACCATTTCCAAATACCAATCGCAGAAATCCCTCCAGAAAAAATCATAAAGGGCTTTGGCGGCGGCGTTGAATTTAAGGTTTTGGAAACATTCCCCAACGAAAGCGGAAGTCCTTGCGAAACGGGATAATATCCATTTGTCGGAAGTATCCGAAGCAATGGGAACCGAATGCGGATTTTCAAGCCTATGTCCCTCAAGGTTCATCAAAACCAAACGGGTGGCATTCCATATCTTATTGGCGAAATTACGCCCTATCTCAAAACTTTTTTTGGAAATGAAGGGATCCTGTCCTTCGGGAGTCAGCAAGAGCAAAGTAATCCTTAAAGCGTCAGTTCCATATTCGTTGATAATCTCCACGGGATCAATGCCATTTCCCAAAGATTTGGACATTTTTACGCCTTTGGAGTCTCGAACCGTGCCGTGTATTACGACCTTATTAAATGGCGCTTCCTTCATAAATTCATAACCCGCCATAACCATACGAGCCACCCAGAGAAATATTATCTCATTGGCGGTAAATAAGGTGTCTGTGGGATAAAATGCCTTTAGTTCCGGAGTATTATCGGGCCAACCGAAAGTGGAGAAGGGCCAGAGCCAAGAGGAAAACCAAGTATCCAACACATCCTCATCCTGATGAATTTCGGTAGCGCCACACCCCGTACATTTATCCGGTTTTATGCGGGAAACCATTTCTTTACCGCAACTATCACAGTAATAAACCGGAATGCGATGTCCCCACCACAGTTGTCTTGAAATACACCAATCGCGGATATTATCCATCCAATGCAGGTATGTTTTGCTCCAGTGGTCCGGGATAAATCGGACGGATCCCTCCTCGACAGCTTCAATCGCCGGCTGTGCCAAAGCGGACATCTTGACAAACCACTGCTCCGAAAGATAAGGCTCGATTTCCGTATGACACCGATAACACTCGGCAATCGGCACAGTGTAGTCCTCTATTTTTTCCAAAAGACCCAATTTCTCAAGTTCGGCAATAACCTTTTTTCGTACCTCGTATCTATCAATTCCCTTATAATCACCCGCATTTTCATTAAAGGTTCCATCTTCATTTAGAATATTGATCCTCTCAAGGTTATGCCTTATTCCGATTTCAAAGTCGTTGGCATCGTGAGCCGGCGTTACTTTCAAGGCGCCGGTTCCGAATTTAGTGTCAACATAATCATCCGCAATAATCGGCAATTCTCGATCCATAATCGGGAGAATTACGGATTTGCCGATTAAATCCTTATAACGCTCGTCATTCGGATTGACCGCCACAGCCGTATCCCCAAGCATAGTTTCAGGCCTGGTCGTGGCGATAGTCAGGAATTTATCGGATCCCTTGATTTTGTACTTAATGTACCATAAATGCCCGTTTTTATCGTTGCGCTCTAACTCGTCATCGGAAAGTGAAGTACGACAGCGGGGACACCAATTAATGATATATTTACCTCGATATATCAACCCCTTCTTATATAAATGGATAAAAACCTCCAAAACTGCTTTGGAGAGTTGATCATCCATAGTAAAACGGAGCCTGTCCCAATCGCAGGAGCAACCCATTATCTTAAGCTGATTGATAATATTATCGCCGTTTTTTTGTTTCCATTCCCATACCCTCTCGAGAAACTTCTCCCTTCCGAGTTTCTTTCGGGATGTCCCCTCCCTGATTAGTTGCTTTTCCACGACAACTTGAGTGGCAATACCGGCGTGGTCGATTCCAGGAAGCCATTCTGTCTCATACCCATTCATTCGATAATATCTAACAAGGACATCTTGCAATGTATTATTGAGGGCATGTCCCAAATGTAGGATATCCGTGACATTTGGGGGAGGAATAACCATTGAGAATACAGGTTTATCGGTATTGGGGTCGGCTTTGAAAAAGCCTCCTTTTTCCCAAAATTGTCTCCATTTCTCTTCTATTTCCTGTGGTTGAAACCTTTTTGATATTTCTTCTTTCATAACACTAATCGATTCTGGTTCAAATAATGAGTTTTATGATAATATATCGATTAATTAATGTCAAGGTTAATGAATTATTGGGGAGATGATATTCGTAAGGAGGGTTAATCGGTCTAATTTTGGAAATAAAGGGAAGCGAACTCAAAACGGTTATCGTATAAATTCGGCAATGCTAAGTGAAGAGTAATGACGATTGATTCCTATCACACCACCCCAAAAGAATTTATCTATATGCTCCGACAACAACCCTCTTATTTTTTTTTCAAAGAGTTGTTTTAGGCTGTTCGGCTGGCTGTCTCCAATTATAATGACACCGGTAGAAGAATTCTCCTCTATGTGTGAAGCTAACTTATCGAGGTAATCTAAATATTCTTCTCTGACAATCACTAACTTATAATCGGGCTTAAAGTCGGGAGCTTTGTCCGGCTTAAGAACAATTGTTTTTAGGTTAAATAAGGTTAATTGAAGGTTTAACATTAAAATTTCAAGCGAATTAAAATAGGTGGAAAAAATATTCTCGGTTATTTCTTCCAACTTAAAGTGATTTTCATATTCGACGGAAACAGCTTTCCCGCCCTTAATGACAAATAAGAATTCCTTACCCCTATTATCAACCCCCAAAAGTTTATATTGTTGCTTATCGCCCTCGATAAATAGGGATTTATATCCGTTGCTATTAAGGTGTGCAACTATATTCGTAGCTATCCTATTTTCATCGCCGTATAAATTATGCAAGAGAATCCGAATCATCGGCTCTCTCCGATAAAATTATTTGTTTAAATCGCAGCTTGGAAGAAAACCTAAAGTAATTATATTTTAGAAAAAAAACATCCAGAGACTTGCTTATCAGCTTATTGTAACTACGGAATTAAACCCGCCCAAATTATCATCCGCTTTGATAGGATTATTTGGGTCGGGCAGCCATTTCCCATCGACTACGAATCGGTATTGGTATGTTCCGGGATCAAGGGGTATCATAGTTTCCCAGATATTAGAACCCTTCTTCTTCATAATTCCCTCGTTCGGAGACCAGTTATTAAAATCGCCCGCTACCAATACAGCGTTGGCTTTAGGGTCTTTATAGCGGAAAACTATTGCCCCATTGACCAATTGGGGTTTTAAAAGAACTTTCTTTTCAACTGGGTATGACTGTTCTTCCTGTAATATAATTTCCGTAGCCAAGGCATTGTAATCCTTGTAAGCTATGCTGTACCGATTATATTCGGATATCGGCGTTCCGAAACTCGCCGCTTCTTTTAATCTGACAGACATACGGATGGTCGTTGTCAACAGGTTATCACCGAAATGCTCCTGAATTTCTTTAAGGATTTCACGCGAAAATCTGTTGCGCCCGTTGTAAATTGTTGCTAACGCCTGCACCCTTATTATATGGCCGGTCTTTTCTTCCTGAAGGCGGACCGTCTCCAGCAGTTTTCGTAAACCATGTAGGGAGAAGAAACTTGGTTCGACCGGGACGATGACTTCCGAAGAAGCATTTAACGAATTAACGGTAAGTAGCCCTAACGATGGAGGGCAATCAATAATTATATAGTCGAAGGGAATTTGCAATTCCATTATCCTGCCGATAAGAATTCTTTCCTTACCCTTGAAATCGACTAACTCCTTATCCAAAAAATTTAATAATAGATTGGAAGGAGCGATAAACAGATTGTCGGAATATTGGATTAAAATATCGTTCCAATCGAATGAACCTGCTTTGGAGGGTGAAAAAATATCATAAACCGAGTGCCTAAGTTTTTCGGGTTGGTATGCGAATGATAAAGTGGCATGAGCTTGGGGGTCTAAATCAATCATCAATACTCTTCTGCCCAATTCGGATAAACAGGCACTAAGATTAACAGCGGTAGTGGTCTTACCGCACCCTCCTTTTTGATTGATAATTGAAAAAGTACGCATAAAATCCTCCTGATTTTATTTAACAAGCAGATAATTACTCCACTCGCTTTTCCAAGATCTCCAATGTCCAATTGGAAAGGTTTTATTATACCAAGCAAGCCAACTTTGAAATTGTAATTATCCTTCCCTGTTGTTCTACAAACAAAAAACCTACTTTAACAATAGAATATAATTATCCTGTTTGTTCTGTCAAGTAATAAATTTAAAAATACTCAAATTAAATTATAAGTTAAACTTATAACCTTAACAGGTATAATCGATTTTAGGATGTTAGGTTTTTCGTTAATTTTCTGTCGATTTTAAAAACTTCTGCCGAATCCCGTTTTGTATATTGAAAAAACTATTATATTACAGTTTTTCTCATAATCTGATTCAATAATAAATTGTGCGGATTGGATAAAATTTTTTTGATATCTTCCGTTATTTTTATCAACTGTTTTGCGATTTTGCCCTCCACGGATATCCTATGGCATTTTTAAGTATCTCTTTTTTTATTTATTCGTAGCGGATAATCTCTGCCGGTGGTAAGGAAGAGGCTTTATTGGCAGGGTAAAGCGAAGCCAAATAGGTGATTATAAAAGTGATGAGCGATATTCCGACAATATCTATAAGGTGAATTTCTACCGGTAGTTTGCTTATGAAATAAATATCAGCGGGCAAAGAAATTATGGAGTATTTGTCCTGAATGAAACATAATGCGATACCGATGATATTGCCGAGCAATATGCCGATAAGCCCCACAATTATCCCTTTTATGATGAAGATTTTTCTTATTGAGGAACGTTTTGCCCCCAAAGCTTTCAGAATGCCGATAGCCTTACGCTTTTCGAGAACCACCATAATCAGGTTCGATACGATATTAAATCCCGCTACCGCAATAATCAAAGATAACGCCAAAAACATCGCCCATTTCTCTAAAGTCATCCAAGAGAAAAGATTTTTATGGGTATGACTCCAATCGACCGCAAAATATCTATAGCCGAGTCGGTCGCCGATTTTTCGGGCTATCGATGCCGCTTCGTAAATATTATCGGTTTTTACATCGATAAAGCTGATTTTGTTTCCCATAGAAAAAAGCCATTGTGCTTCTTGAAGGGATACATACACAAGCGAACCATCATATTCATACATTCCGGTCTCGAAGATTCCTTCAACCGTATATTGACTTGCAAGAGGACGGCTGGTAAGCGGATCGAAATCAGTTCCTTTTAAGGAGAAAACCGTAATCTTTTCTCCGATCGATACCCCGAGGTTTTCGGCTAAATTTGTACCGATAACAATTCCGGGCTCGAAATGATTACCGAAAGCGAAATTACCTACTATGATATGCTTGTTTATATCCGATACTTTGGCGTTCTCTTTCGGATCGACGCCGCGTAATACTACCCCGTCGGAACCGAACCTCGATGAGATCGCTACCTTTCCCTGAACCACCGGCGCTGCCGCCACGACTCCTTTTACGCTTTTAATAGAATTATAAATGGAATCGTTCGCTGCGAAACTGTTCTCGTCGAAAGCCGCAACCGTTATATGAGAAGTAGTTCCGATAATCTTTTCCCTTATACCGGATTCGAAACCGTTCATTATCGAGAGGACAATTATCAACGCAGTCACCCCCAAAGCAATTCCGCCGATGGAAATAACGGTAACCACAGATAAAAAGCGGCTGTTCTCTTTGGAGTGCATATATCGTGAAGCTATGAAAAATTCGTAATTCATCGTATTTCTACTAATGGAATATTATATCAATAGGTGCTATTCCTCGACAATTTACCTTTAGGTTAGGTCAAAAGCAAATTGAATAAATAAAAAATATGGACGGTTTAATAGGGAGAACAGGAAAAAATAAAGACTAAATCCGCAATGAATTACTTTATCAAAGCTGTAAAATATGGGGTTAAAAATGCCGATTAATAATTTATATAAAGCCCTTCATCGGTTGGAATTCATAAGGATATGGATTTCTGATAGCGCAGGGATGCTGAATTGAAATGTTATGACAATAGGGGGGCGAAGCGGGATTGGGAAATCCCGCTTTTTATATCAATGTAAAACCTCCATCGACAACTATAGTCTGCCCCGTTATCCATTCGGATTCGGGGGTGCATAAAAAGCCGACTACCCCGGCGATATCTTCGGGTTTACCAAGTCTTTTGGCAGGGGTTCGTTCAAGGACTTCCCTTTTTATTTCCTTATAATTCGGAAAACCTTTAAGGGCATCGGTATCGATAAACCCCCCGGAAACAGCATTACAGTTTATCTTTTTGGAGTTATATTCGACGGCTATATATTTGACCAAACATTCTATTGACGCTTTACTTACTCCAATTGACGCATAACCCGGGATATATCTATGGGAGCCGATGCTTGAGATGGCTATTATCCTTCCTCCGTCAGTCATAAGTCCGGCGGCCTTTTGGGCGCCGTATAGCAATGCCTTAGCGTTTACATCCATAGATAGGTCCCATGATTTCTCGTCAATCGCATCGATATCGGCAACCCGTCCTAAAGCGGCATTGGAGATAAAAATATCCAATCTTCCGAATTTCTCATTTATCGTATCGAACATTTTTGCTATCGACGATACATTACCGACATTGCCTCGCAGAAGCAGTCCATCTCCTCCAGCTTTCTTAACTTCTTTTAAGGTTTCTTCCGCCGGACCGCGATTTTTGAAAAAATTGATACAGACGAATGCTCCCATCCTCATAAGCTTAAAAACGATAGCTTTTCCGATTCCTCTGCTCCCGCCGGTTATAAAGGCTATTTTTCCCTCAAGGGGTTTACATTCCGACATTATTCCTCCATGTTTTTGTCCTATTTATAAATTTTGATATATCATAACTAATTATTATACAATAGTATTTTAGATGGGAGGCAATTAATGATTATTGCCTATTATAGTCAAGTATTAATTGCGGATTTTTGATCTAGACATATAGTTAACCAGAGATTTGAGACAAGAATTGAAATTGACGAATACTATCGTATCCACACTCTTCCCCAAAATTCCCCTTATTGCTTGACAAAATATATTTTTATATTATATTTACAAATAAGGGTAGAAGTGGGACGGGTCCTTAATTTGGTTTTTATAATATTTTGTGAATTCTATTTATTACTTCTTATATTTTGTTGAAGTCCTTTGTAATTTTTATATTCTTTAAGAGAGTCGTATGAAAAGAATACTTTTTATAATCGTATTTTTCCTCTTTCCTTTATTTTCGGTTTATGGTGATCCTATCCCCGTTTATGACAATGAACATATTTTGGCGCAAAATGCTGATGGAGCCGGAAGGGTTGTAGTAGTCGATTTGGACACCGATGGGGATATGGATTTTTTGGCTGCGCTTAAATATGAGAAGAAAGTGGTGTGGGGCGAGAACGATGGTCTTCAAAATTTTATATCTCATATTATCGATAACAACTTTAGAGGAGCGACCAGCGTAAAAGCTGTCGATTTTGATGGGGATGGGGATTTGGATGTTTTTGGGGCGGCATATACTGCCAATGAAATAGCTTGGTGGGAAAATGACGGTTCTATGAATTTTACTAAGCACATAATTGGGGATAGCTTGCTTCATGCTTTTGATGTTTGTGTAAAGGATATCGACAGTGATGGAGATTTGGATGTGGTAGGGGCGGCGATAATGTCCGATTTAGTAGCTTGGTGGGAAAATGACGGGAATCAAAATTTAACCGAACATATAATTACTAGTAATTTCGGAGGCGCAGGGAATGTGGATGCCGCCGATTTGGATGGCGATGGAGATATAGATATATTGGGAGCCGCCAAATATGCGGATAAGATGGCTTGGTGGGAGAATGACGGGAATCAGAACTTTATCGAGCATATAATCGATGGGTTTTACGATAATGCCAATTGTATCCTTGCGGTGGATTTCGATAACGACGGCGATATGGATGTTATGGGGGCGGCAAAGTATGGGGATGAAATAACTTGGTGGGAGAACGATGGGAATCAAAACTTTACCAAGCACACAATAGGCGATAATTTTGATGGTGCTTTTGAAGTTTATCCTGCCGATCTTGACTCTGATGGAGATCTTGATGCCGTGGCAACCGCCATTTTTGCGGATGAGATAGCTTGGTGGGAAAACAGCGGGGATAATTTAACCTTTACCAAGCATCTTGTTGTGGAGAATTTCGATGCTGCACGCTCGGTATATCCCGCCGATATTGATGGGGATGGAGATATAGATTTAATGGGCGCCGCCCTCGATGACGATGAAATTGCCTGGTGGGAGAGCGATTTGTTTAATATCTACTCGGATATAGATATGGCACCGGAAAGTGATCCTTTGATTGTAACGCCCGGAAATATTTTCAATTACACGGGCTCTTTGACCAATAAATCCGATCGACCGATAACTTTCGATATTCTCGTAGGAGTGGAAACTCCTGAGGGTGTTTTTGATTCCTTGAAATTTTATACCGACATCTATCTGGAACCTGATAGTTCCACAAGCGCTTTTTTAACTCAATATGTTCCTGCTACCGCTCCGATCGGGACCTACGAATACATAGCCTATTCTATTGATTCGGATTTTTCCATTGTTTCTGATTCCGCTTCTTTTACATTGATACTCGATGCCGGAGATAGCCCACTGGGCGCAAGCCCTTATGGCTGGGATATCGAAGGTAAATGGGGAGCTTCTTATAATAATAATGTGAGTGAAAATCAACCCGAAACTCCTGTAATTGTTTCCGCATATCCAAATCCATTCAATGCCAATACGGAATTTTCCTTTGATCTATGGGCTGATAGTAAGGTTTGCTTGATGATTTATGATCTGCTTGGTCGTAAAGTCGAAACTCTAATAAATGAGCGATTACCTGTCGGAATTCAGAGAATAAATTGGGATGCCTCTGAATTCCCGAGCGGCATTTATTTATATAAGCTCCAAGTCGATAATAATGTAAATGTTGGGAAGATAAGTTTGGTTAAATAAGTTGAAAGCTTTTATCCTAAGGTTGTGTAAGCCCCATCTATCGATGGGGCTTGTTTTTTTTATTTTATTTCCTACCTACGGTGGCTAAAACATAGTTGTTCCACGGGATATATTTCTCCGCAGTCAATTGAACCTCGCGGGTAGTCACCGCCCGTAAATTGTCTATGTATTTATCCCAATACCGATAACCAACTCCCAGATACTCAAAAAGAGCCATATAGTATGCCTGATTGATACGGGATAAATTGCGGGTCAGCATACTGCCCCAAAGTGAATTGACCGTATTCTCCCGCTCGATATCCGTAATACCTTCGGTACGGATTTTATTTATCTCACCCTTAATTCCCTTGATAGCTTTGTAGTAGTTCTTATAACCGGTTCCCATACCACAGGTAAAAATACCGAAATTAGGGAAAAGGGAAATACCGGCTCCGACCGAATATGCCAATCCCTGCTTTTCCCTTAGATTGAGCTTCATTCGAGTTGAGAGTGCCGATGTTGCGATAAGCAAAGCGGGATAAGAAGGATTGTCGATTCCCGCAGTGATATTGCCCAGATAAATATATACCTGATCCTTTTTCATATATTTATGGCTCTTGGCTATTCCCTTCACTGGTTCAACTTTCGGGGGAGCAAGGTACTCATATCCGGATTTCGGGAGATCACGGAATATCGTTCTTATTTTGTTAAAGCAAATATCTACCGGGATATTTGTGGCTACCGCCATTATGAGGTTTTCCGGATCATAAAGTATTTTATGGAATCGGACAAGATCGTCACGAGTAATGGAATTAATAGTTTTCATATCCCCGAGGACAGTTTTGGAATATGGGGCATCGCCGAACAGTTCCTTATAATAGATATTCCGCGCGTTTTTATAGGTGGAGCCTGAATTCATACCCAGTAATCCAATTATCTCCTGCCTTACCTCTTCGATTTTATCTTTCGGGAATGAAGGTCTTCCTATAATTTCCGCCAATAAATTCAAGGATGGGTCGGCATACTCATCGATGGTCTCCATTTTTACGAAAGCAAAAGCACGGGAAGTATAGATATCGTCATAAGGGATGTAAGGATTGTCATAAAGTGTCATCTTTATCCCATTATCGTCAAGTTTTTTGGACAATTGGACGGCATTATTTACATCCGTTCCTTTCAAGAGCATACGATTTACGAATTCGGTTATGCCGGTTTTCCCTTTCGGCTCCAAATACGCTCTTCCTTTGACCAATATGTTTACCGCAAAAACTTTACTATCCGGATTGCTTTTTATAATGACCGTTAAGCCATTCGTTAATGTTTCCTTTTTATAATGATTATTACCGCCGGCGAAGGCGGGTATATAAACGATGGTCATAAGCAGTAAAACTGCTATGAATGGAAATATAAATCTCCGCATTGTCATCTCCTTTTCTAAGATTTAGAAACCACTGCCGTGGCTACATACTTAATATTGGAAAAATATTTTTGGACAGCTGATTGTAAATCGTCGGGGGTAACTTTGCTGAGGTTATCGATATAGTTGTTCACGAAATCAAACCCGCCGACTGCCAATAATTCCGCTTTCATTATTCCCCAATAATGCAATCTTTCCTCGAGGAGATACTCGCCAACTTTTGCTTTGACGATAAACCTATCCAGATCTTCTTTTTCGATACCCTCCTCAATGATGTTTTTGAAAACCTCATTGGTGCGTTTTATGATTTCATCGGTGTTTTTCGCATCATTGGTCATCACCGAAACAACCAAATTGGTAAACTCCTTTTTTGTGTCCAAGTTTACGGAAAGGGATTGAATTAAGGGCTTATCCCCTTTGGTCAGAGCTATATATAATGGAGATGCTTCATCGGCATTCAAGTATCTCGCCAACATATCGAAGGCGTAATAGTCCTTTTCCGTATAAAGCGGAGCGGGATAAGTAATATTGATAAAATTGGTTTTCGTATCTGTTTTTCGGTAATAAACCGAATCGGAAGCGGGAAATTTATAGGAGAAATGAACTTCCATACCCTTACCACCTTTTGGGCGATTCCCGAAATATTTATCGTAGAGAGCTATCATTGAATCTGCATTAAAATCGCCTATCGCTATAGCTAACATATTCTCCGGCGTATATTGGGACTTATAATAGTTTATCACCGCTTGACGGCTCACTTTGGCTATCGTTCCCGGACTTCCCAAAACGGTTCTTTGATACGGTGTCCCGGCGTAAACAATACTGTCGTTAAACATCTCCACCCGATAACTGATATCATCGTAATCCTTACGAATTTCCTCAGTGACTACTTTCCTTTCCTTTTCGTATTCGTCCTGTGGAAAAACAGATCCGAAAAGTTGGTCCGATTGGACATCCAAGCCGAAATCGATGTATTCGGAAGGCATCAGTATTAAATAGGTGGTTGCGTCTTTGTTGGTAAAAGCATTTATATACCCGCCGTGATTCTTCACTCCCTCATTGATATCAATCCTGCTTTTGGTGGCGGTTCCATCGAAATTAAGATGTTCCAAAAAGTGGGTAAAACCGTTTGTAGAATCACTTTCATATTTACTTCCCGCATTTACCAGTACTATCGAGGTTATCATCTGAGAAGCGTGATTCTCTTTCAAAACGAGTTTAAACCCATTTGGGAATGTTTTTTCGATGATACCGGTATCATTTACCTCGCCACCACCACAGCCGCCTATCAACGCAACCGTCAGCGTCAATAAGATAAAAGGGGATATCAGCCTTATCAACCTTCTGATCTTTTTCCGCATAAGAACCTCTTGATTTTTAAATTACTTTATAAAAATACACCTGATCAACATCAGGCTTTATGATTTGTATGTCAAGTTTTTATTTTTATTGACAAAAGGCAAATTGTAATTATATTTGTCGTTTAATCATTTTTGGAAATGTAAATTCTGATATTTTGATATTAAGGAGTATAGCTGAATGAGCAAATCGGAGAAATGGAAAGTTGGATTGATATTAATCCTTATTATAGCATCAGTTTATTATTTATATCCTTCCATTAAATATCACTCGATGAGCTACGAAGAGAAGATGAAGATGAAGGAGGACAACCCGGCCGAATATGCCATTCTGCAAAAGAAAGCGCTGAAGTTGGGATTGGATCTACAAGGTGGGATGCATATGGTATTACAGGTTGACAAATCCAAGCTTTCCCCCGATGAGGCGAAGGATGCTCAGGAGCGTGTTTTACAGATAATAAGGAATCGTATCGATCAGTGGGGTGTGTCGGAGCCATCGATAGTTCCTCAGGGTGAGGATAGGATTGTGGTGGAACTTCCCGGGTTAAGGGAGACCGAAAGGGCGAAGGAGTTAATCGGGAAAACGGCTGTTTTGGAATTTAAGCTTTTGGAAGACCCCGCCAACCTAAAGAAGGCTTTGGACTCGATAGATTCGGTTCTTGCCGCCAAAATGAAAAAGGGCAAGGAGGGTGAAAAGGGTGATGGACAAAAAGCATCATCAGGCGAAAAAACTCCCAATGCGGCGGATCTTTTTACGGAATCCGGTACGGATACTTCTGCGGCAGCTGCTACTGAGGATAATTATTATCTTGAAAAACCGTTTACTTCTCTATTCGACATTCAGGGTAGCGAAATGACAATATCCGATAATGAATATCCGACAGCCGTCAAATATTTGAAAGATCCGGATGTAAAGAAAGTTGTCCCGAAGGATATGGAGTTTGAGTGGTCCACCCGCACCAAAAGTATTGGTAGTATGAAATACCATACCCTCTATGCACTTAAAAAACGGGTCGAGATGTCGGGGAAATATTTAACTGATGCTCGGCCTAACTGGGACCAATTCCGTAAACCGGTTGTAAACTTTACATTGACAAAAGAGGGCGGGAGAATTTTCGCCGGTATTACTGGAGCAAATATCGGTAAACCTTTGGCAATTACTCTTGATGGAACTGTGGAATCAGCTCCGCAGATTAAATCCAAAATTAGGGATCGGGGGCAAATAACTATGGGCGGCAGCGCAACTTTTGATGATGCCAATGAGTTGGCTATAGTTTTAAGAGCCGGCGCACTTCCCGCTCCGGTTAAAATAGTGGCGAACTCGGTTGTCGGGGCGACACTTGGTCAGGATTCAATAGAAAAGGGTAAGTTCTCCACGATAGTCGCTTTCATCTTGGTGATGGGGTTAATCTTAATTTATTATCGTGTCTCCGGTATCATAGCCGATCTGGCGTTATTTTTGAATATCTTTTTCCTCCTTGCCGCTATGGCCGGTCTGCACGCCACCCTGACTATGCCCGGCATAGCAGGCATAATCCTTACTGTGGGTATGTCGATCGATGCCAATGTGCTGATATTCGAGAGGATAAGAGAAGAGCTTGCAACCGGTAAGACCGTGCGGGCGGCGATTGATGCGGGATATAATCGAGCATTATTGGCCATCATCGATTCCCGCGTCACCACTTTAATTACCGCTTTGTTTTTGTTTTTGCTGGGGACAGGCCCGGTTAAGGGTTTTGCGGTAACTTTGGCTTTGGGTATTTTCATAAGTTTATTTACCGCTGTGTTTGTTACTAAAGTAATCTTTGATATGAGAAAAGGATATAAAACTTTAAGCATATAAAGCTTAGGTAATGAGGATAAGGAGTTTTAATGCTGCGAATAGTTGGAAAAACGAATATTGATTTTATCGGCAAAAGGAAAATAGCTTTTATTTTCTCCGGAATTTTAATCACACTTGGAATTATTTCGGCTATTGCCATAATAGTCGGCAAGGCTGATTTGGGAATAGATTTCACCGGTGGAGTGTTGCTTCACGGGAACTTTGAGAAATCCATAAATATAAGCGAACTAAGAAGTGCTCTCAATGAAGCGGGGTTCAAGGGTGCCACCATTACTGAGGTTCAAGGGGAAAATGTCCCCCCCAATTCCGTGATGATAAGATATAAAACTACTCAAGTCAATTCCGATTCTCTATTCGGCGATAGGATATTAAGCGCCATAAGAAAAAATATACCGGATAATAAATTTGCTTTGGATTCCATCGATGATATTGGTCCCTCAGTGGGTAAAAACCTTCAGAGTAAAGCGCGATTGGCCATTTTACTCTCCCTTCTTGGAATATTAGCCTATATTTGGATTCGATTCGATTTCCGCTTTGCCGTGGCGGCTACGGTTGCGACCTTCCACGATGTATTGGCGGTTATGGGGGTATTTTTTATCTTCCATAAGGAGATTACATTGTTGGTTGTAACCGCTCTATTGACTTTGGCAGGATATTCGCTAACCGATACCGTCGTTGTTTATGACCGAATAAGGGAAAACCTGAAAATGTTCAGGAAGCGCTCATCTTTCGGTGACACGATAAATAAAAGTATCAATGAGATGCTTTCACGAACCCTTATGACAAGTATAACCTCTATTTTAGTTGTATTTGTGGTTTTTGTTTTGGGTGGGGAGGTTGTTCACGATTTTGCTCTTGCTTTGATTTTGGGGATGATAATTGGTACATATAGCTCGGTTTTCGTAGCAAGTCCGATGATTTACGAATGGGAAAAGCGTTCCCCGAAAAGAATGAAATAATCAACGATTCGCTTTTGTCGGCAAAATACAAATTGAATAATTATCGGTTGGATTTTACCCGAGTACCCTTAAATCAGATAGATCTTCGGGTGATTTCGCGGATGACTTATTGAGCCGAGATGGGATTTTTCGCCCGCACTATCAGGATTGGAATCCAACTGGGATAAGAATTATCATAACTTCTTGATTTAATAATAAAACATTACCTTAATGTCTGGTAATAGGGAGTTGAATTTATGGATTATCAAATGCTTTTTATTATAGGAATGCCTCGTTCCGGTACAACAATGTTAGAGCGGATATTGGAATCCCATTCGATGATTATGGGTGGGCCTGAGCCGCATCTTTTAACTCCATTAGCGCATTTGGGGTATTTCGATAAGGTCGACAAGGCGCCTTATGACCATATTCTTGCGGCTGAATCGCAAAAACTTTTCGTCTCTAATCTCCCGAATAAGGAGCGTGATTATATTGATGCCTGCCGCGCTTATTGTGATGTCCTTTACGGGCGAATGCTGTCCAAAACGGGGAAAAGCATTTATCTCGACAAAACACCCGCATACGGATTAATCCTCCCCTTCTTGGAAAAGATTTATCCCGATGCAAAGTATATAGTTTTATCACGGCATCCGTTGGCGATATTTTCTTCTTTCGCTAATTCATTTTTTGATGGGGACTATCAGACGGCTCAGCAGTATAACCCGATTCTAAACCGTTATATCCCGGTGATGACAAAATTCCTCCGTCAGGATAAGGTTCCTTTTATCCATGTTAAATATGAGGATTTGGTCAAGGATCCCGAAGTATGGGTTGGGAAAATATATGAATATATAGGAATTCCCTTCGAGAAGGAAACAATCGACTATGGGAAGAAACAGCCTCAACCGGAAGCGAAAAAGGGATTGGGCGATCCCCTCGGCGTTGACAAGCATTCCAGGCCCACGACGAAGTCGATAAAAAAATGGGTCAATGAGCTTGCTTCCGATTCGTCGAAATTACAGCTGATGAAGAAGGTAATAAATCAAATTGATCCCGAAGATCTGAAAACTTTCGGCTATCCGCTCGACACCCTTTGGAAACCTCTTGAGGAGGGGGCGGGCAAAGCCATCGCTCCCAAAAAGAAAGGCTTTTCGGTATATTCTCTCCAGCGTAAAGCAATAATAACTCTGCGCTCAAAGGCTCAAAAGGGCGGTATGTTCAGAAAAGTCCTGACAAAAACGAAATTGGCTTGCGATGTTCTTTTGAGGGAATAATGATTAAGGTCGATCTGTTTTTACAATTGGTTATCGGCGGTTTATCCGCCGTTTTCTTTTTTAATAAAAGCAGTTATTCTCCATAAATTATAGGTGAGCTAATGCCCTTATTAAACTAATGCTAAATATTATCTGGTTAATTCGATGGGTTAATGCTTGCGAAAAATGGCTGTCGGGGTTATATTGTGAAAAGATTTACAAGCAAACGGTGTTTAGGCGGATAATCCGATAATGGGTGATTTTGGACCGAAGGAAAATAAGCGATTCAATGATGTTACCGGTTCCGTATTAACGGAAGCACAAATAAAAGCTACACGGGATGCGTTGATGAAGCGGCGCAGGGTGAGCATCCGCCTGTTGGTGATATTGGGTTTCCTTTTATCGTTTGTAATGACTTGCGGTATAACTCTCGGGGCGGTCTCGTTCATTACTCATTTGGTAGGGAAGCAGGAATTTTTGGAAAAGGCTACGAATTTTGAATTTGAAATCCAGCAAGCCCGCCGTTACGAGAAAGACTATTTTCTTTATGGCACTAATCTTTATGATGCCTTGGAACATACCCAGAATGCGGAAAATATCCTGAAAAATTTCGGCAGCCAAATGAGCGATGTCATAGGGAAGCGCTCTTTTAAGGATTTATCGTATAACCTTTCGCGTTATAAGGAATCGCTGGAAAGCATCCGAAAGCTGTCATCGAAAAGCGATTCGGCATCGATTAAAAGTCGTTTGGCGGAGGAGTCGGAAATCAGGAGTTTTGGATCGGCGATAGTGGCGAATGCATCTAATGTCATCGAACAGGAGCGACTTCAATTAAAGGCATGGCTTAAGATTTCGATTTTTGTTGCCTTGGCGGCTCTTGTCGTCCTTCTTATATTCGAAGCGTTGATGGCTTCCCTCATATTGCGAAAAATAATCCTCTCTTTTGGAAGTTTTGAGAAATACACAAAACGGATCGCCGGCGGCGATTTCTCTCCGATTACTCCGGCAAGGAAATACCGCGATGAATTTACGAATTTGGCAATGGCGATAAATTCGATGTTGTTGGAGCTGAAAAAACGGGAAGAACAACTACTCCAATCGCGTAAAATGGCTGCTGTCGGTAACCTCACCGCCGGAATAGCTCACGAACTAAACAATCCTCTGAACAATATCAGCCTTACGGTTGAAGCTCTACTGGATGAGTTCGATGAGTGGAACAGGGATGAAAAGATAAGAATGCTGAATGATATTTTCACCCAAATCGAAAGGGTAAGCGGAACGGTTGCCAACCTTTTGGATTTCTCAAGGCGCGATGAGACTTCGTTTGAGGATTTGTCCGTAAATAAGGTTTTGGAAAAGACGCTTAAATTGGTATCGAATGAGATAAATATCAATAAAATAAAATTTGAAAAAAAGTTAGGGGAAAACCTTCCGCTTATAAGGGGCAATAGGCATAATCTCCAGCAGGTTTTTTTGAATTTGCTTCTTAATGCCATACAAGCGATGCCCGATGGCGGTGAACTCGCAGTCGTGAGCTATTCGGATTATGATTGGGTTAAGGTCGATATAACCGATACGGGAATTGGGATACCGCAGGAAAATATCGAGAAACTATTCGAGCCGTTTTTCACGACAAAAGAAGTTGGAAAAGGAACCGGATTGGGGCTTTCGATCTGCTATGGAATCATAAAGAAGCACAACGGTGAAATCTCGGTAAAAAGTGAAATTGGAAAAGGAAGCACATTTACCATAAAACTGCCTAAATTGGAAAAGATTTAGATTGCGCAGGAGTCTTGATTTATATTGATATGTTGAATAGTTGTAAATATGTGTCTTTTGATTTGTAATCCGATTTGGGCTCGGAAAAGTTCTATAACAACAGTAGTGATTAAACCATAGGCTATTGATCGAATAACAAAAGAAGGATAAAATGAATCCATACATATTCATCCCTATTGCAGGTGTTAGTGTCCCGATTGTTTTGATTCTTGGGATGGGGCTTTTAGTTGGATTTTTATCGGGATTGTTTGGGGTCGGGGGTGGGTTTTTATTGACCCCTCTGTTAATAATGATAGGGATACCGCCGACTGTGGCGGCGGCTTCCGATTCAAACCAAATAGTTGCCGCTTCGACTTCGGGAACATTTGCGCATTGGAAATTGGGCAATGTCGATTTCAAAATGGGGTTGTTGCTTTTGGTCGGTGGTGTTGTCGGGGGGACATTTGGGGTACAATTAATAAAACTACTTCGCGCCACAGGTAATGCGGATTTCGTCATTAAGATTACTTATGTAATAATGCTTGGTGTAATCGGTTCGTATATGTTTCAGGAAAGCCTGCGGAACCTAAAGCACCGAGCCGTTTCTTATGCTCCCCGCGAGGCGATGGAGGCCGAATCCTTATTCGCCCGTATCAATAATCATCTCCCGCTGAAAATGGAATTTGAGAAATCAGGCGTTACCTTATCTCCCCTTATGCCTTTAATGCTCGGCATATTAGTGGGGGTGCTTTCGGCGTTGATGGGAGTTGGCGGTGGATTTATTATGGTCCCCGTGATGGTTTATATGCTCCGAATGCCTATGCATGTAGTTGTTGGCACAAGCCTTTTCCAAATCCTTTTTACCTGTATCAATGTCACATTTATGCAATCGTATTACAATCATACCGTTGATTTGACTTTGGCTTTGATCCTCCTAGTCGGTTCCACGATAGGTGCTCAAATCGGGGCTAAAATCAGTTATAGGCTTAAGGCGGATCAACTTAAAATTATATTGGCATCGATTGTCCTGATAGTTATGATAAAAATGGCTTCGGAGCTTTTAATGCACCCAAGCCTTATGCTGACACTTAAGAGCGGACATTAATGATGAGATTACGCGTACCGATATTCCTTTTTACATCGTTGGTGACATTGTGGCTCCTCTGTTTTCCTATCGCAGTTGCCGAACCGATTTCGTTCGCCGTGGATGTCCGGCCATCGATTGTGAAGATCGACGCCTTTTTTAAGGGAGCGGATATTTTTGTTTCGGCGGATATTCCCAACTGTGATGGAGCAGTTGTCAAAATGGAAGGCAGGCCGACAGAGATATCCTTTAGCAAAAAGGGGAAAGTAGCATTCATTTGGATGAGTGTAGCGGAACTCAGCGTAAGGAATATTCCCGAAATTTATTTGATGGCGGTATCTGACGAGATTTCCAATTTCTGCTCCGATGAGAAATGCGCGGAGTTGAGAATAGGATATACGGCGTTGAAAAAGAATGCTGTTTTTGAAAGTGTTAAACCGCTTGATGGGACAGAGTTCGATGAATTCCTTAAATTTAAAAAGGAGAAAGGCGCATATAGAATAGACAGAGAAGCTTCAATTTCTCTATCTCCGTTGGGAAAAGCCAAGTTGAGTTCCATCCTGCATTTACCCCCGACCGTGTCCCCCGGTAATTATGATATTGAGGTTTATTGTTTTCAAAGTGATACCCTTATTGGGACAGGAAAATCGAAGATTACGATTGAAATGGTCGGCCTGCCGAAATTAATGACGGATTTGGCGTTTCAGCAGCCGGCGTTGCATGGTATTGTTGCTGTTATCATAGCTATGATAATAGGTATAATAATGGGATTTATTTTCAGTTCGAGAAGCGGCGGAGCACATTAACAAAACGGAGTTTAAGCGGTATAACTGTTATGGATAGAAAAATCGAATTATTGGTTTTGGATGACGAAGAGATAGTCTGCGCTCGTTTGAAACCGATCTTGGAAAAAGCCGGTTATTCTGTGGAAACTTTCACCAAGAGCCTTGACGCTCAGAAGAGATTGGAGGAAAAAAGGTTCGATATTGTGGTTACGGATTTGAAGATGGCTGATATCGATGGGTTGGAGCTTTTTCGTTTCGCAAAGGATAGGTGGCCCGAAACGGAAGTAATTCTTATTTCCGGATTTGCCACAGTCGATATTACCAGAAAAGCCCTTCAATCCGGTGTTAGGGACATAATTCCCAAACCGTTTAAAATCGCCCAATTAAGGGAGCTTTTGGACAAGATATCCACAGAGATAAAAGATCGTTCCAAATAAATTTTAGCTCTCATTAAACTGTAAAGGAGCTTTTTATGGCTATAATAACTATTTCCAGGGGTACACTTAGCGGCGGCAAAATGTTAGCGAAAATGCTTTGTGAAAGGTTGGGATATGAATGTGTCAGCAGGGAGATAATAATAAAAGCCGCCGATGATTATGCGGTTCCGGAGGGAAAACTTTTTGAAGCCATCCAAAAGAACCCAAACATATTCCAGAAATTAACTTTTGAGAGAGAGCGCTATTTGGCTTATATACAGGCAAGTTTATGTGAATACGCCGTGAAGGACAACATCGTTTATCATGGACACGCCGGTCATTTTCTCCTCAGAGGGGTTGCCCATGTTTTAAGGATCAGGATAGTTGCCGACTTATCTTACCGCATCAAGGTGGCGATGGAACAATTGAATATGACCGAGAAAGAAGCTGAAAAGTATTTGGAAAAGGTGGATAGTGAGAGGATTAAGTGGACTAAATTTCTATACGGCAAAGATTGGAGATCGCCGGACCTCTACGATCTCGTTTTCAACCTCGAACGGCTTGATTTGGAATGCGTTTGCGACATCGTCCAATGCGCGGTTAGCCTTCCCCAATTTAAGGCTACGCCGGAGTCAAAGAAAGCTATGTATGATTTGTTGATTAAAAGCAGAGTCCGAGCGGCGTTGGCACGGATATCGAAAATAAGGCTTGAGAAATTGGAAATTGAGGCTGATGATGGTAAGGTTGTTATTTCGGGAAGGACGAAATCCGAAGAGATATCCAAAGAAGTATCGGATATAATCTCGAAGATCCCGGGAGTAGTCAGCGTGGAAAATAAAGTTGAACTTGATTATCGGAATTTTCAAATAGAATGATAAGCCGAATCCTATTTTGAAACAGTGCGAAAATGTTTAATTTTCTCAAACGGAACCGCAGAGTAGAGCTGAATGATTTCAGGTTGATATTTGACAGGTTTCAGCAGATATTGGCGGGGAACAATGTAATTTTGGATTTAATCTCCCAGTTGGAGGATAAATTAAGCGGCGAATATATTTTCGATATCAATTACTTAAAGCAAACTACAAATGGACTCTTCGAGGAGATTGAGAGGATTGTATCAAACCTGAACTTAATCGCCGACAATAAATACAACGCATTATACACCCGTCAAGAACTGATAAGGACGGAATTGGAAAACATATTAAACGGTAAGATAGGTTCTGAGGAGGATAGATTTGTCATTCCCTATGATGAAATAGATGCTGATTTAACCGAAATAGTGGGCGGGAAAAATGCCAACTTGGGGGAAGTCAGGAATCACCTTAAATTGCCTACGCCCGATGGTTTCGTCATAACGACATACGCTTACTACAGGTTTTTGGAATACAATTCGCTGGTTCCACAAATCAGGAAGGTTTATGAGATATATGAAAATGGCAAAAAAGGGACCGCAAAACGATATAATAAGGCTATCGATGATATTTTTAAAAATGCGAAAATTCCTCCCGATCTGTTAAAGGCGATTTCAAAAGAGTTGAATAAATTCATAAAAAGGCGGAGGATAAAATCGGGGTTAGCCATAAGATCCAGTGCGTACGGGGAGGATGAGGCTGGCCGAAGTTTTGCCGGGCAATTCGATACTTTTCTCAACTGTCGGCGCGAATCGGTATTACGGAGATATACGCAGGTTTTAGCCAGCCGTTTCAAATATCGGGCTGCCGTTTATAGTAAAACTATGATGGATTCCGAAATGGAATTGCCGATGGCTGTCGCTGTTCAGGAAATGATAAAATCGAAATCCTCAGGTATAGTGCATACAATGGATCCATCAGGGGAATGTCTGGAGTGCCTTGCGATATCCTCCAATTTCGGTTTGGGCATTAACATAGTTTCGGGAAAGGTTGACGCCGATTGCTTTAAGGTTTCCAAGCTTGGCCCAACAAATATAAAGGGAAAACGAATTTGTAAGAAGGAATTAAAGACGGTTGCCTATTTGGACGAGGGGGTTGAGGATGTTCCCTTGGAGGACAAGCTGAGAGACAAACCAAGCTTGGAAGACACGGAAGTGATAAAATTAGCGCAAATATCCTTATTGTTGGAGAGATATTTCAATAAGCCTTTGGATATTGAATGGTGTACCGATGATAAGGGGGAGATATATATCCTCCAATGCCGTCCGGTGAAACCTCCGGAAAAACCAAGCGCCCATCTGTCCAATTTGCGGGATGTTTTAGCTAAAAAAGAAATAATTATGAACGGTAAGGGGCACATAGCCCAAAGAGGGATAGCTATTGGTAAAGTGTACAAAGTCGAAGAAGGTGATGACCCGGAAGATTTCCCTGTCGGGGCGATAGCCGTCGCAAAACATACGAGTCCCAGATTGACCTCCATAATACGCCGAGCTTCCGGCATTCTCACCGATGTGGGGAGTTCGACCGGCCATATGGCAACTGTCGCCCGGGAATTCGGAGTGCCGATGATAGTGGATATGCATAATGCCACGGAGATATTGAAGGATGGGATGGAGATAACCGTTGATGCTGAGGAAAATGTAGTTTACAGGGGGATTGTCAAAGAACTCGTGGAATATGATATAGAAGCGGGGGATGTCTTTAGGGACCTAAAGGAATACGGAATATTAAGGCAGCTTTTGAGGCGAATCTCTCCTCTTTATTTAATCGATCCCAAAAGCCCCGACTTCAGAGCGGAGAATTGTCGCACATATCATGATTTAATCCGCTTTTGCCATGAGAAGGCGGTATATGAACTTATCAATCTTAATATCTCATCAAGGCGTTTCAAGGGGATTAGAGCTAAAAATCTTGATATAGCTTTGCCCTTGGGTTTATCGATAATCGACATAGGCGGCGGATTATCCCGTGATATAAAACAGGATAAAATAACTTCGGTGGAGGATATTAATTCATTACCGATGAGGGCGATAATGAATGGTTTGACTTCCCCCGGAGTTTGGAGTACGGAACCTATGCATCTCGGTTTTGGAGATTTTATTTCCAGTTTGACCCGCTATTCAATGACCGATAGAGCGGCTGAATATCAAGGGCAGAATTTAGCGGTTATTTCCGATAAGTATGTTAATTTGAGTTTAAGATTAGGCTATCATTTCAATGTTATAGATTCTTATGTTTCCGAGAGCATAAACGATAATTATATTTATTTCCGCTTTGTCGGCGGTGTAACCGAAACCGAAAGGCGTCATCTGAGGGCACTGCTGTTGAGTAAGATCTTGGAGAATCTTCATTTTAAGGTAGATGTCAGCGGGGATTTGGTTGTAGGGAGACTAAAGAAAAGGGAGTTAAGCGATATTCTGGATATACTGAAGTATTTGGGGAAGCTTATCGGGTTCAGCCGTCAATTGGATACTCAAATGCAAAATATGGATTCGGTACAGAGATATTTCGATCTATTCTTTTCCGATAATAATAACGATACTTCAAAATAAAAAACTCCCCCGAAAGCATCGATTGGATTTCGATTTTTCAGGGGAGCTGTATTTTCTCAAGGGGATCCTATATCAGGAACTTCCCATTACGGTAAAACAGTTTTCCATCGGCGTAAATCTTTCCGCCCTTACGAAGATCACACACCATATCCCAATGGAGGGCGGAGATATTCTTTGAGCCCGTTTCGGGATAGGCTGCTCCCAATGCCATATGGCAGGTACCGCCGATTTTTTCATCGAATAATATATTTTTAGTGAATTTCTTAATCCCGTAGTTTGTCCCGATAGCAAGCTCTCCCACATAGCGAGCACCTTTATCCATATTAATCATCGAATTGAGAAATTCCAATCCCCGAGCGGCTTTCGCTTTTACCAATTTCCCCTTTTCGAATTCCAAATAGACATCTTCGACCTCCCTGCCACGATAAACGGCTGGGTAGGAGAAACGGATATGGCCCTCCGCCGAATCTTCCACAGGACCGGTGAAGACTTCGCCGTCGGGGAAATTGTTTTTCCCATCGCAATTAATCCATTTTCTCCCAGCCACATCGAATTTTATATCCGTATCCTTTGCTACGATATGAATTTCCTTTTTCCTGTTGAGGAAGCGTACTATTTTTGCCTGCCATTTCGAGAGCTTCCTCCATTCGGCGACAGGATCCTTTTTATCGAGAAAGCAACCTTTGTAAACAAAATCTTCATACTCCGAAAGGGACATATTTGCATCTTGGGCGGAGGCGTGATTTGGGAACATAGTTCCCACCCATCTTAATTTTCCTTCGGCGGCTCTTCGTAAAAAGGTTTCCTGAATTTTGCTTTGTGCCTTTTGTTGAAGCGCCTGCCGTTTTGGGTCGATATTGGAAAGTTCTTTCGTGTTGGATGGAGCCATAATCCCCACAACACAATCCACATTTTTTATCTCATACTTTGTTAAAGGCGAGACGAATTTCAATTGAAATTCCTTAGCCTCTTTCAGAAAAGCCTCCCGCAAGCCATCGAATAATACCTTTACATATGGATGAGCACCCTTTCTCAATGCCTCCTTATATACTTCGACTATCAACGGTTTGGCCAACTCAGTTCCGTTTACGAGAAAAAGATCACCCTTTTTCGTATCGCAACAGTAATTAACCAAAACTTTCGCCATCTTTACTACTCCGGGATCCGTCATAAATCCTCCAATTCTATTTTGATTATCTTTGTTTTTATTTCCGAATCATCATCAATTCTGTAAATAAATTCTTTGCGGGAACAAGCTAAACTGCGGCCGTTTGCCTTTCTGCCGAACAGCTCTCCCACCGAACAGCATTTGAGCACAGTTGCTCCCGAGACTTCGGCTCCCTTGAGGTAAATATTTTTGTCTCGCTCCAATTTCTTTTCGGGGGTATCATCCCGGTTTGGTTGGGAGAAGGTCGGTGCAAAAATCAATTGCGCTTTGAGTCTCCTCATTTCTATGAAGCTTGACTGCTGTAAGGCGTCGGCGCAGATAATTACACCACAATTTATACCGAAAAGATTAAAGACCATAAATCCGTCGCCGGGCGTTAATACATCCCGCTCCCTACCAAATAGATTTATCTTGCGATATTTTCCGATGACGGAACCGTCCCTCAATATATGACAGGTGTTGAAGAATCTGCCGTTGTCCGCTTCGATAAGTGTTCCCCCGATGAGGTATCCGGGTAGCTTTTTTGATATAACAGTCATCTCTTCCATTGCTGATTTATACCCCTTCGCGGCAGTGATAAAATCTATCGCTCCCTTTCGTATCCAGAAATACTCCGGAAAAACGGTAAAATGGGGTTTATACTCGATAATATTTCGTAAATCGGCAAATGGAACTCCCGTCCCCAATCGACCCTGATATAAAACTATTTTAATTTTATGGTCCTTATCTCTGTAAGGCATTTATTTTTTAAGCTGTAATTATGTTTTACCAAAAGAATATCTTTTAGGTAATAATAAAAAAATGCTTGACAAAAAGGAAACAATTATTATAAATATAAATAGTGGTATTAAGATATTTTTTACCGATAAAAATTTGGGAAATTAAATAGTTAACCGACGAATGAAAATCTTGAGGAACAAATACCCGGCGCATTAAAACGGTATCGGTCGGTGCTCGTTTTATGTAGCTATCCTTCGTTCACCGCCATTGCGGTGATGAAGGTGTTTTGGTTTGTTTCCTGAAGGTTGTCTGTCGGTTTTTTTATTTAGTTAAAAAAGAACCCTAAAACCCGCCTTCAGGCGGGTTTTTTTTCACTTTAACCAAAGGGGTTTAATCAAATGGAATCATTACTGTATGAATCAAAATCGTTCCGCAGGTCTAATGGTGTGCTTAATTCCATAGTCATCGTGGAAAAGCCCCCTACTTGAAACGGTAAGTCTGTCAATTAAATTGAATGGATTTGCCGTCTATTTGGTTGAATTAATTTGATATTGTTTCAATGGCACAGATTAAGACAAAACAAGGATTGCATAAATGGATTCCATATATTACGAAGAAGAAAAGACGGCAAAAATATCTTTTCGCGAATTAACGCATCAGTTAATTGCGCTTTTGAAACCGTATGGGATGCGGATACTGTTGGGATTTATCCTGCTGGTTTTGGCTTCGGCTGCTACTATCGTCGGCCCGGTTTTAATAAAGCGCGCCGTCGATGTAAATATAGCCGACCGAGATTATCACGGCTTGATTATAACAGTCCTTTTATATTTGGGGGTTCAGTTTGCTTTTCTCATCCTAAATTTTTTCCAGCGGATTAATTTGGAATGGATAGGGCAACAGGCTATGGGGGTATTGAGGAAGCGACTATTCGATCATATCGTCGGGATGTCGATGAAGTTTTTCGATGATAATCCAGTTGGGAGGCTCCTGTCCCGGGTTGAATCGGATACGGAATCGCTTCGGATGCTTTTTACCAATACCATAGTCACTCTCTCCGGCGACTTGCTGATGAGTGTCGGGATGATTGCGGTAATGGCATATACGGATTGGCGTTTGACTTTGATATTATTGTCGCTTGCTCCGTTCGTGTTGGGGCTGACTTATTTCTATCAGAAAAAGACTACGCCGTTGTTTTTGACTGTCCGCAAGAGGATGGCGGACATATCGGCTTTCTTGACGGAATACATTCAAGGGATGTCGATCGTGCAGATATTTAACAGAGGGGAACAGGTCCGACGGAAAGCATACGAGATCAACTCCCGTAAATTCAAGATCGAGACCAAAGCGGAGATTCTCGTCGTATTGTTTTTCAACACCCTGTTTCTTTTCGAGACCGTGGCGATATCCTTAATTCTATTAGCAGGCGGCGGATTGACATTGAAAGGCGCACTGACCATCGGTACCTTGATAATGTTTATTCAGTACATTCGTAAATTTTTCGAGCCGATTTTCCACCTCTCCGAACAAATGCATATCATCCAGAAGGCGATGGCCGGCTCTGCCAGGATATTCTCGTTGCTGTCCCATAAGCAAAAAATTAAGGATGCCGAGAACCCGAAACGGACGGGAAAATTTAAGGAAGCCGTAGTTTTCGAAAATGTTTGGTTCGCATACAGGGATGAGGATTGGGTGCTGAAAGATATAAGCTTTGAGCTTCCGAAAGGGAAGCGGTATGCTTTGGTTGGAGTAACCGGCGGCGGTAAAACTTCGATAATAAATGTATTGCTTCGATTCTATCCCTTCCAGAAGGGAAAGGTATTGGTCGATGGAATTGATATCCGCGATATGGAATTGACGGACCTGCGGGGTTATTTTGGTCTTGTTCTGCAGGATATACAGCTGTTCACGGGGAACATAATGGATAACCTCCGCCTTTCGGATAGCAGTATCCCTGAAGATAAGGTGAAAAGGGCAGCGTCGATAATATCGGCGGACAATTTCGTATCCCGTCTAAAAAAAGGGTATGGGGCGGAGTTGTCGGAACGCGGCGGAAACCTCTCTACCGGCGAAAGGCAGTTGTTATCCTTTGCCCGGGCTATGGTTTTCGATCCGGAGATATTGATTTTGGATGAGGCAACCTCTTCAATAGATCCTCATACCGAGAGGAATATTCAGGGTGCTTTACGGAAACTTCAGGAAGGAAGGACCTCGCTTACTATCGCACACCGATTGCAGACCGTTTTGGATTCGGATTGTATCTTGGTTCTCCGCGAGGGAGAAATAATCGAGAGGGGAACACATCCGCAATTATTAAAAGCCGGCGGGTATTATGCAGACCTCTTCAAACTACAATTTGAGCTTGAAGATAGAAAGGCGGTAGGTTATGCGTAGATTGGCAAAGTGGTTATGGAGGTTTTGGAAACTACATCCTCTGCAATTAGCGATTATACTTATATTTTCGATACTGAACGCCGCTATCGGAATAGCGTATCCATACATTTTGAAATACATATTCGATGGATTAGAGGCGGAATTCAGTAATGAGAACCTGACGAGGTTAGCCCTGCTTTTTCTTGGAGTGGGAGTAGCCGCTTATTTCGTCTATATCATCTTGCAGGGGACACGGGCGTATATGAACATCCGCCTGGAATTCCATTTCCGTCAATGGATATTTGAACATCTTACAAAGCTTTCTCCCTCGTTTTTCAATAAGTTTACCACCGGCGATTTGGTTACGAGGCTGACGGATGATATTACCGAAAAGTTATCTTGGTTTTCCTGCTCGGGGATTTTTCGGACTTATGAGGCTTTATTGACGGTTATATTTTGCATCGGGGCGATGTTGACCTTGAATGTAAAGTTGACCTTATACGCTGTGGGACCCCTGCCTTTCATTGTTTTCGTATTTATTAAAACCGCCACCGTTTTACATAAGAGGTTCGACAGGGTTCAGAGGGCGATATCTCATATAAATAATGTGATGGAATCCTGTTTCTCCGGGATTAAGGTAATTAAAGCGTATAACCGCGAAAAAGCGCAAAAAGAAGTTTTCAGCAAGGCGGTGGAGGATAGGAAAAAGGCGGAGGTAAAGGCCGCCGTCAGCTATAGTATTATCGATTCGCTTTGGAGCCATATATGGCAGTTGGGAATTGTAGTTATCCTTCTGGTCGGCGGCAAAATGGTTATCAACGGCAACCTTACCATTGGGGATTTCGTTGCTTTTGATACTTATATGCTGATGCTTATTTATCCTATGTTCGACATCGGGCAATTCGTTGTCTCCGGAAGGCGGGGGGTCGTTAGTTATGAGAGGCTTCGCGAGCTTGAAGAAATTTCCCCCGATATAGAGGAACCGAAAAATCCTATTTCCATCGGGGATAGAGGATTGGAGATAGAATTCAGGAATGTCGGTTTCAGTTTTGATGGTGACAGGAAGGCGCTTAAGAGCATAAATTTCAAAATCCGTTCAGGCGAGACAGTTGCTCTTGTAGGCTCCATCGGTTCCGGAAAATCGACTATCTTGGCGTTGCTGACGCGGTTATTTGACCCCACCGAGGGGGAAATACTTGTAAACGGTCATAGCCTTAAAAATCTTTCCCTTGAGGAATGGCGGAAACTCATCGGTTATATACCACAGGAGCCGATGCTGTTCTCCGATACGATTGAGAGTAATGTGGTTTTCCATCGTAGCTCAATTACCGAAGAAATGGTGCACAGTTCGATAAAATCAGCTCAGATGGCTGACGAGGTCAGCGGATTACATAACGGGAGCAAGACTTTCATCGGCACGCGCGGGGTTAATTTATCCGGAGGTCAAAAGCAAAGGTTATCGTTGGCAAGAGCTTTAGCCGGCAGGCCTAAACTGTTGCTTTTGGATGATTGTACAGCTTCTTTGGATGCTGAAACGGAAATAGCGCTTTGGAAACGTTTGAAGGAGATTATGCCAGAGACATCCTCGTTGTTGGTATCTCATCGCACGCAAACGATTAAAAATGCGGATTTCATTTTGGTGTTGGATAACGGGGAAATAATCGAAAGGGGAAGCCATAAAGAGTTGATTGATTTGGGCGGTGTTTATAAGAAGCTTTATGAAAAACAGCTTTTGGTTGAAGCGGTGGGGTTGTCATAAACTTAAATGTATTTTCAAAAATCAAGGCGGAGCTGCCGTAGCTTCGCTTTTTTTATTTTTCGGTATCTCGATCTTATTTTGTTTTTGGGTTTTCAAACATTGGAGATTTTATAAAAGAGATAAGCTTAACTAATAGTTAAATGAGCGGGAGAATTACCGATAATATTATAAAAATCACTACCCTAAAATATGGATACATTATGAGGGATGCAATTATCATCATATCAAAATATACGCTTGCGGTTTTTACTTTTTTAGCCATTATGATGAACCTTGCCGCCGCAGGCGGGAAGGCTGGGAATTTGGAGATTAATTCCAATCCCAAGGGGGTTGAAGTCGTTTTGTCCGGTGAAGTTGAGGTTTCCGCAGTGGCGCCCTGCAGGATTGTTCAAAATCTAACCGGCGATTTTAAGGTAACGGCATTCAAACCCGGTTATGAGGATTGGAAATCCGAATTTTTCATTCCCCCGGGCGGAAACTACAGTTTGAATATCAAGCTTAGCCGCAAGACGAAATTCAAGGCGGCGTTCCGTTCGATCTTAATGCCGGGTTGGGGGCAATTCTATTCCGGACGAAAATTCGAAGGGGTTATGCTTGGGTTGGCCTCATTGTCATCGGCAGGCGCAACTTTGATCATAAATAAATATTATAACGATAAATATGATGAATATCGAAGCGCCCGAACTGATTATAACTGCGCATCATCCGCCGACGAAGCGGAATTGCTTTATAAGGTTTACAGCGATAAGCACAGGGATGTTTACAACGCAGAGACCTTATTACGAACTGCCGCCGGGGTTACGATCGGCTTATGGGTTTACAATATTCTTGATTCGATATTGTTTTTCCCGGATTACAGGGCTGGAACTATAGCTGGGTTTGAGCCATCGATACAATCGGCGGTGATAGATGGAAATCCGGGTATAATATTGACTGCGAAATTTTAGGGGAGGTATTTGAGATAGATGAATATTCAAATCCATTCCAAGTCAGCATTGGCTAAAATATCAATCGTGATAGTTTCGATATTTCTAATGATTTTATCTGTTTCCTGTGATAGAAGTATCCGGTCCCCGATAGCTCCTGCAAGGAATATGGATATTCCCCCGACTCCGTTTGGGCTGAATGCCTTCGTCGGCGATGGAATCATAACGCTCAACTGGAGCATCGAGAATGATTCATCGATTGCGATTTATAATATTTACCGCTCGGATTCAATTACCGGACAATTCAGATTAATTGATTCGACTGAAACAAAAGCATACCTTGATACTGGATTAGTAAATGGGGTTGCTTATTTTTATCGGGTTTCTTCCCTAAATGAAAAACGCTTTGAAAGCTATCCTTCTATATCTGTCAATGCTATTCCGCAGGTTTACGGGATAATCATTGATAACAATAGAAAGGCTACCAATTCCCTCGAAGTGAATATCAGAATCATAGCCCCGGAGGATGTCAGATATATGAGATTAGCCGATGATTCAACTTTTGAAAATTCGGTTTGGGAATATTTCGATTCGACCCGCGTGTGGTATTTAAGCCCTCCGGATGGTGAGAAAAGGGTTTATGCCGAATTTCGTGATAATGATGATAACTTGACAGCGGGGTATTATTTCGATTCGATAACCCTCGATAGAATAGCGGTTATCGATTCCGTAACGGAAAACAGTTACGGATCGGTGAAAACGGCGGGGGATACCATTAATTTCATAGTTTATGCCGGCGAAATCGGAGGGGGCGCTTATATCGACATAGAAGGAGGTCCGGAAGGGGTTGACCTCTACGACAATGGGATTAACGGCGATTCGGTCGCTGATGACGGCGTTTACTCCCTTGATTATATTATTCCCGAAGGGGTGGAGGTGGTCAATGCAGCGATTACAGGTCATTTTACCGATATGCTCGGGAATATAGCCGATGGGAAACAGGCAGCTAAAAGGATAAATATTCAAAGTTCTCCTCAGGGGGTTCGATTATATGACATTTTCAATATCACCGATAGCTCGGTTTCCATAAGTTGGTCGGCAAATACGGATGATGATTTCTCCGAATACAGAATGTTTCGTTCAGATAACAATTTCGAGGATTCGGTATTAGTGGAGATTATCACCGATAGGAATACTGTCGCCTCTAATGATTATGATTTGCTTCCCTATACGCGGTATTATTACAAGATATGGACCTATGACAACTTCGGATTGGGATCGCCCTCCAATGTGGATAGCGTATTGACCGACTCGTTGCCGGATCCGTCTCCCGTTTATCTTTTCCCGATAATAGCGGTTGATAGCGCAAATGGCGTTGCGTTGGGAATTCATTGGAGCCAAAACAATGATTATGGATTTGAAAGTTATCGTCTTTATACCGATACCGATCAATTCGTGGATTGGACAAGTATCCTGATTGCGGATATCGGACAGCAGGATTCCACATATATACAAATCGGAAATTTCGAGTATTCGCAGACATACTACTTCAAGGTCTATGTTTATGATCGAATGGGGCATTATATCGGCAGCAACGAGCAATCGATTACCACCCCTGATCCCAGTCCGTAGATGGGACATTTGGGCATAGTTTAATCGTTTGAGAGTAAATTATTCAAAGGGAAATCTTTTCAAATCCCAATCTATTTCTCATCCGTTTTTTCTCCAAATAAATTGGTTGTAATCTAACATTCCCATATTATATTTCCAATTACACTATCAAAATGAGGTTGCGATGTATCAATATAGATATTGCCCTGTTTGC
>JALSTH010000028.1 GCA_026983835.1 Candidatus Zixiibacteriota bacterium
AAATCAACCGATGACAGCGATTATTGTGCCTGGGCGAAGAGCTATTTTTGGGAGGATGAATTTCCGCGGGAGTTGGCACAGCGGCGTTTGGAAAGGTATTTTAGGGGAACATCAGGCTTGGGATTAAGGGGTAAGTTGGAGGATATAAAGGTTTTGACTCGGACCAGCTCCGGCAGAGTTAATCTATTGAAGATATATACTTCGAAGAAGCAATATGAGTTGCAAGGTGACAAAATACGATGGGCTTTTCGTAAATCCTCCGATTACTCCAAGATATTACCCTCCACCTTGTTCGATATCGATGAGAAATTCAACAAATTCGGGGAACTGGAGTCGATTAAGTTTGTGGGAAGGGGAAATGGACATGGGATAGGGATGTGCCAATGCGGAGCCATAGGAAGGGCTCGTAGGGGACAGAATTACAGGGAAATATTAAATATATATTATCCGGGAACTTTAATTGAGAATATTTATTAAATATAAAAAATGCTTGACAGTATGACGAATGATAATATATAGTTTGCGGATACTTGGTTGAGTTTGTATGTTATTTTAAATAAATTTTAGGAGATTATTATTTGTTTCTTTTTTGGGTAATTTGGAGGTGATATGGCGAATTTACCGGCTTTCGATGACAACAATTTTGATGAAGAGGTTTTAAAGTCCGATATACCTGTGGTTGTTGATTTTTGGGCTGAGTGGTGTGGTCCCTGTCGATTGGTTGCTCCGATTGTGGAAGAACTATCAGAGGAATATAATGGAAGGGTAAAGTTTGGGCAACTTGATGTGGATTCCAGTCCGGGAATTGCTTCCCGTTATGGAATCCGAAGTATCCCCACTTTGATGATTTTCAAAAACGGGGAGGAAGTGGGACGGCTTATTGGTGCGAGACCGAAAAACCACTTGGTGAAAGAATTAGAACCTCATATCGGTTAAGATTCAATCGTGGGAAATATTTACAGTTAAGAAAAAGAGTAAAATTAATGCAATTGAGGAAATGAAAACGAAAAAAAACTTAAACAGTAATACAAATTACAGGAGGTGTTTGTGAAGAAATTTCTAACGGTTGTTGCTTTGGCGGCTTTTTTAATGGCGATGTGGGTTCCCGCATCCGCCGCAATTGACTACACAGGAGTCAAGGGTGTTGGAATTGGGGGCGCGCTTTGGTCCCCGATTATGAATGGTTCCAAATTGGACAGGGAGCCTTTTGCGATGGGTTATTTGGGCGGTTTGAATTTGAAGTACGGTTTTACTCAAAACCTGACTTTGAATCTGGGCATCGGTTATGGCCAGACATACGATGATACTACTACCGCCGATGATGCCAGTTTCAAATTCGCAAGCAGTGGTAATTCCTCGACTAAGTTGAAAGGGATATTTACCGAATTGGCGATGCGTTATTACTTTCTGCCCGAATCGAACATCAGACCCTATGTCCTCGGTGGATTCGGAGTGAACCTTTGGAGAGCGGAAAATTCTCAGAGCGGAGTATTAGCGTATGGTTTTGGGGATTTAATTGACTTGGTTCTGAAAACCGGTGTCGGTGCGGAATTTGCTGTCGGCGAAAATGCCGGTTTGGATGTTGGGGTGAAATTCAATTTCCTTCCCGCATACATAACTACTCCATCGGATTGGACTGATGAGGCGAAGAAGTCCTCCTACCGAGGATTTCAGGCATACTTGGAACCGGGATTAGGGTTTAACTATTACTTCGGCGGCGGCAAGGATACCGATAAAGACGGCGTCAAAGATGAGTTCGATCAGTGTCCCGATACCCCGCTCGGCGCTATGGTAGATGCCAACGGTTGTCCTCTTGATGAGGATGGCGATGGTGTCTATGATGGATTAGATCAATGCCCGAACACTCCTAGCGGAGCCAGGGTAGATGTCAACGGATGTCCAATGGATTCCGACCGCGATGGTATTTATGACGGTATCGACAAGTGCCCAAACACCCCTGCCGGCGTAAAGGTTGATAGTAGGGGATGTGCTTTGGACGATGATCACGACGGAGTTCCGAACTATAAGGATAAGTGTGCCGGTACTCCTGCGGGCGCAAAGGTGGATTACAAGGGTTGCCCGACCGATGCTGACGGTGATGGCGTCTATGATGGCATAGACCGTTGCCCTGATACTCCTGCCGGCGTCGAGGTTGATTCCTACGGTTGCCCCATCGCGAAACCTGTGAAAGAGGTTGAGGTTTTGCATATCAACTTCAAGAAGCGTAGCTTCGAGTTGGATGATGCCTCCAAGGCTATGTTGGACGATATGGCTATGCGACTTAAGGCTTATCCGGATGTAAAAGTTGAGATAGGCGGTTATACCGATGCGTTAGGTTCCAGGAAATTCAATAAGAAGCTTTCGCAAAAGAGAGCGGATGCGGTCAAAAAGTATTTGGTTAGCAAGGGTGTCGCTGCCGATAGAATGACTGCTATCGGTTATGGCGAGACGAACTTTATCGTTGCTGACAAGTATTCCAAAAAGAACCGACGCGTAGAAATAAAACCGATTAAGTAATTTGAATTAGAGAAACGGTTCATTGACCCCGCCTTATCTTTTGGGCGGGGTCTTTTTTTATTTGATTTTGCCGAAAAGCGGATGTTATTTCCCTTGAACAAGTAAAACCAATGAGGGATATATATGCGATTAATTCCGCTTTTATTACTTTCTGCTGTGATATATGCGCAGCCATCAATTGCGGGAAGGAATATCACCTTTAACGATTTGTATTCCTATCCGATGGTCGGCGATGTTCAGCTTTCCCCCGATGGGAAAACGATAGCTTTTGTGTTGACGAAGTATGATACCGACGATGGGACTTCTTCCTCCGATATATATCTAATAAATTCCAAGGGAGGCGAGCCGAGACGCTTAACGAATAATCCCGCCGGGGCATCTCATCCGAGATGGTCCCCCGATGGAAGAAGGATCGCCTTTATTTCCAAGCGCGATAAAAATCCTCAAATATGGATGATTAACATTCACGGCGGAGAAGCATATCAGATTACTTCGCTCCCCACGGGGGCTTATGGTGTTGAATGGTCCCCCGATGGCGAAAAACTAATTTTTACTTCCCGCATATATCCAAATTGCGAGACGGATAGCAGTGATGATGCCACAGAGATTAAAAGGAGTAATGGAAAGACGACGGCGATGCTTTTTAAAAAAATTCCGGTTCGCCATTATAGCAGTTGGAGTGATGGTGAAGTAAATCATTTGTTTATTCATAATCTAAAGGAAGGTCGAACCCTCGACTTGACTCCTTGGAGCTATAATGTTCCCCCATTTGCTTTGGGAGGTTCTTCCCCTTATACGATATCACCTGACGGGGATGAGGTTTGTTTTGTAATGAATACGGATTCATCCTTGGCGTTAAGCACGAATAACGACATCTTCACTATCGATATCAAAGGCGGAACACCGAAAAGGATAACCTTGGACAAGGCAAATGATACGGGGCCGACTTATTCGCCGAACGGAAAATATATCGCCTATAGGGCTATGTCCCGTTCGGGTTATGAGTCCGATAAAAACAATTTGATGCTGTACGATCGGCGGGATCATAAGCTACGCAATTTAACTCCCTCTTTTCCGCTGTCGGTAGGTGGCATCATCTGGTCGAGGGATTCGAAGTATATTTATTTTTCCACTCTTAACAGGAGTTGGAATACTTTATTTAAGGTGTCATTGAAAAAGGGAAAAATAAAAAAGATATGGGACGGAGCTGTGCGTTGGGATTACAATCTTTTCCCCGACGGCAGGCGCTTGTGTTATTTGGAGGTTGCTCCTGATAGGTCGGGAGAGATATTCGCCTGCGATATTAAAAGCGGGCAGGAAGCTCGATTGACATATTATACTGAAGCCTTATTCGAGCATATTAAATTGGGTGTGACAGATCATTTTTGGTTCATCGGCGCCGACGGAGACAGCATACACGGTATATTGACTAAACCACCCGATTTCGATGTTAAAGATAAATATCCTCTGGTGCTGCTTATTCATGGTGGTCCCCAATGGAGCTGGCTGGATGAGTTCAATTATTATGGCTGGAATAAATATTTGGTAGCGGCGCAGGGATATGTGGTTGCCCAGATAGATCCGCACGGCAGCCGAGGATATGGCCAAAAGTTTACCGATGCTGTTAATAGGGATTGGGGTGGGAAAGATTATAACGATTTAATGTTGGGCATTGATTTTCTCTTAAACGAATACGATTTTATCGATAGCACGAAACTCGCTGCGATGGGGCGGTCTTATGGTGGGTTTATGACTAATTGGATTGAGGGGCATACCAACCGTTTCAAATGTTTGGTTAGTGTTGACGGGTTATTCGATCAGCCTATGGCGTATTACTCAACTGACGAGCTATGGTTCCCAGAATGGGAGTTCGGAGGAACACCTTGGGAGAATCCGAAATTATATGCCGAAAGATCGCCTTCTCATTATGTGATGAATTTTAAAACCCCGATGTTGATAATTCATGGCGGAAAAGATTATCGTGTCGATTTGTCCCAAGCGCTGGGAATGTTTACCGCCCTGCAAAGACTTGGCGTTGAATCCGAATTCTTGTATTTTCCCGATGAGGGACATAGCGTCCATCGCCTGCGGAATCTTCGATATTTCTATGATGTGCAGTTTAGTTGGTTGAAGCAACACCTAAGATGATTTGTTAAAATACTATGAAGAGGAATACGCGGGGATTTGAAGTTTTCGATAGGTTGGCTTCTCGATATGATGATTGGTTCGATTCCACAAAAGGTCGCTTTATTTTCGAGTGCGAAAAGGAATGTTTGCGTAACTTTGTCAGAAATGAAGATAATCTCTGGCTTGAGGTAGGAGTTGGAACTGGTAGATTTGCTGATGCCTTGAATATCAGCTATGGTGTCGATCCATCAAAAGCGGTTTTAAGGATAGCCAAATCAAGGGGGATTGAAACCTGTTGCGGTTATGGAGAACAACTACCGTTTCGAGGTGCCTCCTTCGGTGGGATTCTTATGGTGGTAGCCATCTGCTTTCTCGATTTTCCGAGCAAAACCTTCAAGGAATGTTTCAGAGTCCTTGAGACAGGGGGTATGTTGATAGTGGGATTAGTGCCTTCAGGTAGCCGATGGGGAAGGCTTTATGCGGAAAAAGGTGATATGGGACACCCGTTCTATTCCGCTGCGAAATTTTATTCCGTTAGGGATATTCTTTCTTTGGCTGCCGAGAACGGTTTCTCATTTGTGAAAGCTAAAAGCACTTTATTTAATCCGCCTGATCTCCCTTTAATTTTACCTTGTGAAATAAAAGAAGGTATGGATGAGCAAGCGGGTTTTGTTGTTATGGAATTTCAGAAACGGACGCAGTGATACAAGTTGGGTTGGATTATTCCTTCGTAGTTTATTTAACGGGGTCATTTAGAATTCTATTGATAAACCAAAATTCGGAAGGAAAGGGATTTGGGTTATTGGTGAGCGGGTTATGTATTCCCTGTCGTATTTATAAGCGTAGATGTTTTTATGATTCAAGACATTTATCCCTTCGAGATATAAGCGCCACTTGGATTGTGCCCAATCGAATTTGAACGATAAACGGAGATCAAGACGGCTATAGAATGGGTAACGAGCGGCATTTACCTTTCCCCAAACAGGAACCCAAGGAGTTTCCTCTGAGTTCGTACCCTGTTTCCGTCCAACAATTTCGGTATATGGGAAGCCTGAGCCGTAGCGGTAATGTGAGGAAAGGAGCCAATGGGGTGACAGCGTGAAATCCAATCCGATAGTTAAAGTATGGCGCTGGTCGTAATTGGGATAATATTCGCCGACAGGGGTTTGAAGTATTGATTCGGATAGTGAGTAAAAAATATTCCCATTTACCCAGCCATCGTTATCACGGGTAAGGGAGATTTCCATCCCATTTACTTCGCCTCTGCCGACATTGTCGGGATACAGGGATTTCGCCGGATTATCATAAATCAATCTGTCCAAGTATTTGCGATAAAGGCTGAATACGAAAGCCCAGCCATCATCGGAATTAATATCCAATTCGGTGATATGATGTATGGCTCTTTCCGGCTTTATGTTCGGGTTTCGGTAAAGCTCGGGCAGATAATTCTTTTCTATGAAGGAGGCGTAGGAAGGCGGTTGGTAAAAGATACCGCCGGAATACGCCAACCGCACTGCCTTCCATGGCCTGAACGACAGCCCCCACCGGGGCGAAAGGGAAATATGATTTATAATTCCTCCGCCGGATAAACGATAACCGTTGGAGATAGTCCATCTTTTGGAAATATTCAAATCGTTGGAAGCATACGCCGCCCAAAAGAAAAAAGTGCTGTCATAGTGGAAATGCTCCTGAATCGGTCTCAAATCGGGACCATCCGGGGGGCGTTCTTCGTCGAGGCTGTCCGGGAAATTATATCCATCCCAATCGATTTTCTCCCTCCTCATTCCGGCGATATAACCGCTTTTGGTTTCAATATTGTTGGTTAGAATATCAATCTCTCCTTTCAACGCCGCCTCTCGGATGATATTCTTAAACTCCGCTCCGATATCACCTCTCATGTCCAAGTTGTGAAACTCATCTATATAATAAGCGGTATGCTCGGTTATTATGTGTTCCCCTCCCAAATGCTTCCAATTTATCCTCAATCCGTCGGAATAACCATCATTTATGGCAACTGCATTATAGGATCTCTCGTCGGTTTCGTTTCTGTCCTGATTAAAACGAAACCCCTCCCTTGTAAACCATCCGGATAAATTAAATTGGTCGGCGGAGTTTTTATTTAGCGATAATTTGCCGTAAGTATCGTAAAAATGGGGATATACTGTCTGATATTTGTTTTGTTTTAAGAGAAGGTCATAATATGTCCTACGAGCTGATATGATATATGTATTATTCGGGGAGAAAAGTGAGCCTTCAATAGTTCCGTTTGCCGTAATGGCGTTTAAGTCAACTGAGGGAGTAAATTTTTTTTTTGAACCGGAACGATACTTTATATCCAATATCGCCGAAAGTCTTCCCCCGAATTCCGCAGGATATCCTCCGGGATAAAGGCGAATGCTTTTTACGAGGTTTGGATTGAATGAGGAGAATAATCCATAAGAGCGGTATGGAAAATAAGCGGGGACTCCATCGACAAATATTTTGTTGTGTTCGGGACCGCTGCCGCGGATATACATTTTTGATGAAAAATCCGAACGGGATTGGACCTCCGGTAGTTCCTGTATTCCACGGAGAAGATCTCCCCCCGTCCCCGGTTGGGATGTGAGCATATCTAAATTGACTTTTTTGCTAACTGTTTTATATGGATTATTCCCGCGCCCACTCCCTTTTTGTGCCTTCACTTTTACCTCCGCCATCGGTATGGGAACTTCTTTTAAGTATAGATCAATTGTTGATATAGTATCATCGGATACGGAAATTGCTTTTACCAATTTCTTGTAGCCCAATAATTCCGCTTTCAGCTTATATTCTCCAAGTGGGACATTGTAAATAATATATTCGCCCGATTCATTCGAGATGCTTCCCATTTGAGTTCCGCAAAGTTGGACGGTAACATATGGCACGGTTTCCCCAGTGTCGATACTATATATGGTGCCGGTTATCGATCCGCAATTCCCGGCTGTCGAATTACCGAAAAAAATTATAAAAATTATGCTAATGAAAATTGACAACTTTACGATTTTAATCATTAGATGCGATACTCTATTAATTTGGTGTGTTTACTATGTCATTGCTTCACTCCCATAATTTACGCAAACCCTATTCCAGCGGAAATTTTTTCCGACAGTTTTATTCCATTGTATGACAGCGAGTTATAAACACAGCGATTTAATAATAGTGAATTTTGGCAAATGAGCCGTAAGGGAATTCAGAAGATATGCAAATGTTTGCAGGAAGATAAGAGATATTATGGAAACGAGGATGAGGGGAATTTATTTCTGTAATTCTAATAAAATTATTAAGACTGTTAAGCATAAGCCGCTGATTCATAATGTGTTATGGCTATAGCAATGAACGGCATAATTTTTGCTTGAGTAATTGTTGATGTGTTCTTATAAGTTTCTTAGCTCAGGAGAATATTAATATGAAATATCCTTATGGATTCGGGGTTAAATCCTCTCGATTATGGCTATTGGTTGTTTTGATAATAGGGCTATTCTCGTTGCTTTTATCGGAGAGAACCTACTCCCAAACCCTTACTCCGGAAAAATTGAAAAGAGCGAAAGAATTAGCTTCCTCAAAAGATTTCGACAAGTATTTAGCTAATGGGGGGGATAGTTTAAAAACCATCGAGGATTTAACAAGAGCCGAAAGTATCGGAAAAGATAGGTTTAATGTAATCCCTTCGGATACGGCGGGTATCAACCCCGTTGATAGTATCAAACACAAAACGAACAAGGATTCCATATCAGTTGGAACTAATAAGGAAGGCCTCCCGTATTTCGGCTATGATATTTTCAACTTGAAACCTGGAACAATTCAGCCTTCCGAAATTGGTCCCGTTCCGCCGGATTATCAAATTGGGCCTGGTGATGAGATAATAGTTACCGTATGGGGAGATGATGAATTCCATAAATCTATGCCTGTTGGCAGGGAAGGATATATTTTGCTTCCCGAAGCGGGTAGATTGTTAGTGAACGGGTTGAATTTGGATGCCTTAAACCGTAAAATTACGAAACGATTATCGAAAATATATTCGGGTATAAACCCTCTCAAAGGAAAGCCTACAACATATGTTGATGTTTCCCTCGGCAAGCTCCGCAATATAAAAATCTTCATTCTCGGCGAAGTAAACCGTCCGGGGGGATACATAGTAAGCGCCATATCTAATGTGTTCAACGCACTTTATTATGCCGGTGGTCCCACAATCAAAGGGACTATGCGGAAAGTCCAACTGATAAGGAACAATAAAAAAATAGCGGTTATAGATTTATATGATTATCTCTTGGCCGGAGACAACGCCAAAGACATTCGATTGGAAAACGGGGATGCGATTTTTGTCGAACCTGTGGGCCCAAGGGCGAAGATCAGAGGTGAGGTGAAGCGTCCGGCTATATACGAATTGGCAGAGGGGGAGACATTGGCAAGTCTAATACGAAATGCCGGGGGGCTTAAAAGCACCGCTTACCTGCGCCGTTCACAAATACATAGAGTCGTGCCTTTTGATGAAAGGAATAAATACGGGGATGATTGGGTAACTATCGATGTAGATTTGGAAGCTGTATTAAAGGGTAAACAGGAAGTAGTATTAAACGATCACGATGATATCACGATATTCTCAGTCGGAGACGAGTTGAAAAATTATGTTTCCATTACTGGGGATGTTGTAAAGAAACCCGGACGGTATGAATTGTTATCCGGGATGAGGTTATCCGATTTGATAAGGAAAGCCGATAGTCTGAAGGGAGATGTATATTGGGATTATGCGCATCTCATTAGAACTGATGAGAATAAAAAACAAAGGATAATTTCATTTAATCTGCGCAATGCCATAGGCGGGATCAAAGGCGATGACATTGAGTTGCAACCTCGAGATAGCATAAAGATTTATTCGATCTGGGACTTCAATAAGACCTATACCGTTTCCATCTCCGGTGCGGTCCAAAAACCGGGTGACTATAAATTGTATGAAGGAATGGGATTGAGGGATTTAATATTAATGGCGGGCGGTTTTAAGAGCTATGCTTACCGAGATACTATCGAGATTTCGAGATTGCAAAGCCAAAACAATAGGACTAAGACAAATGTTAAAAAAATATACCTGCCGAACAATTATTTGGATGGTGATGATAGCGAAATTGTCGAGTTAAAAAGGTTTGACAAAGTTTTCGTTAGAAGCCTTCCCGATTGGAAACCCCAACAATTGGTCGGGATCCAAGGTGAAGTAAAGTTTCCGGGGGATTATGCCCTCACCGGGACGGACGAAACGATTTTGGATTTGATTCATCGCGCGGGAGGGCTGAATCCCGATGCTTATCCCAAAGCGGCAATCTTTAGCAGAGACGAGAACAACAGCGGCCGTTTGGCGATTGACCTTGTCGATGTATTAAAAAATCCGAAAAGTAAATATAATCTTACATTGGTCGGCGGCGATAAATTGTACATCCCCAAAGAACCTAAAACGGTAAAAGTAGTCGGGGAGGTAAATTTCCCTTCATCTATCTTATATGAGAAAGGGAAAGGATATCGATATTATATCGAGCAAGCAGGTGGGTATAAGGATTCGGCCGAAAAGAGAAAGGTTTCGGTTGTGATGGCTAATGGTAAGGTCAAAACTCCCAAATTACTTTCCTTCGTGAAACCGGATGCAGGATCTACGATAATTGTCCCCGCAAGGATTGAAAAGGAGAAAGGGGAAACATTGAAGGATGTAGTCAGCATAATTGGAATAGTATCATCGGCAGCAACCACCATTTTCCTTATTAAGCAAACAACAAAATAGCAGAAGCATATTATGGAATTAAAAGACACGAAAAATCCGGAACAACTGATATTCCACCTACTAAATGTTCTTTATAAGCAAAGAAGAGATATTGGCATTATCACGGGGATGGTCGTTTTGGGTGCGTTGGTTTATTGTTTGCTTGCTCACCCGATCTATCGAGCAACATCAACCCTATTGCCGGCGAACATCTCTCAAAAGCAGATGAGTAGCCAAATAAGCGGATTGGCTGATATGGCGAAGAGCCTCGGGTTCGGAAGTTTTGATGAGAATAACCCCCTTTCCCTTTATCCATCCATTTTGGAGAGCAGGCTCATAAAAACTGAAATCCTTCACAAGAAATTTAAGAGCAGGAAATTCAAAGAGCCACAACCATTATATGCCATAATGGGAATAAAAGGTAAAAACCAAGCGTCCATCGATCACGAGGGTTTTCTGGCATTGTCCAAGAATACATCCGTGGGCTTGGATAGAAAGACGGGGATTATAACTTTGACTGTCGAAGCCTATGAGCCCCAGTTGGCGGCGGATATTACGAACGCTTTCATAGATGAGCTTAAGGAATATAATTCCAAACTTCGCACCAAACATACACGGCAGAACAGGATTTTTATCGAAGGTCGGTTGAATGAAACAAAACAGCAATTAACGGCGGCGGAAAACAAATTAAAGATATTCAGAGAATCAAATAAGCGTATCACTAATTCGCCCGAACTGCAAATGGAATTAGGCCGCTTGTTAAGGGAGGTTAGAATAAAAGAGGAAGTTTACCTCACATTGAACAAGCAATACGAATTGGCGAAAATCGATGAGCAGAAATCAACGCCGGTAATTAATATCCTCGATAAAGCGATACCGCCCGTAGAAAAAAGTAAGCCCCCTCGCCGAAAAATTATCTTATTTGCTTTGTTATTCGGGATAGTATCGGGCATCGGCTGGGCGTTGATAAAAGATTTTTTAAGTACGGTCGATAAGGGAGATAAGGAATACCGCGAATTGATTTTAAACATAGACAATGCCAAAAATAAGATGAGAAGCATTTCTTTTAATCGAAAAGAAACAGTTTTGAAATAGCGGGGATATATGCAAACGGAGACGCTTATCAGAAGAGAAAAGGATATCGAGGAGAGAGCCATTCCTCATTTGAGGGATCTCTATGATTTAACCGGGAAAGTTGCTTTAATTACCGGTGGGGCCGGACAGCTTGCGCATCAATTCGCCGAAGGGTTGTCCGAAGCGGGAGCCGAGATAATCCTAACTGATATAAAAGGGGATGGATTAGCTGAAAGGAAGCGTGAGTTTAAGCAAAAAGGGGTGGATGTCTCTTATTATCCGGCGGCTTTGACAGATCCAAAAGCGATATACGATATGTTTAGGTCGATTAGGGAAAATTACGGGCATCTGGATATCTTGATTAACAATGGAGGGATGACCTATTTCACACCTTTGGAGGAGATGACCCACGAGCAATTCTCCGAAGTGATAGAGGTGCATCTTAAAGGAAGTTTTATGATGGTCAAAAATGCTTTACCTCTAATGAAAAAGCGAGGGGGCGTAATTATTAATATCGGTTCGATCTATGGGATGGTGGGAGCGGATCAAAGTATTTATGCCGATTCGGGAATAAATTCGAGTGTGGCTTATGCCGCCGCCAAGGGGGGGATGATTAATTTTACCCGCTATTTGGCGAGTTATTTGGGAGAATATAATATCAGGGTAAATTGCATAAGTCCCGGCGGATTCTATGCCGGGCAGGATGATGAATTTGTGCGGAGATATTGTAATAAAACTCCTTTGGGCAGGATGGGTGATAGCTACGATTTAAAGGCGGTAGGTGTCTTTTTGGCGTCGGATGCGGCGAAATATATTACTGGTGTAAATTTGCCTGTTGATGGTGGATGGACCGCAAGGTAGGAAAAAGGAGGATAATGATGTTTGAGACCGTTGCAGAGGAAAATGTATCGAGAGCGGATGTTTCCACCGAATATGGGAGTTTCAAATTCGGCGGAAAAGTAATCGGGGAAAACGAGCCGGTATTTATAATTGCCGAATGCGGAATAAATCATGGGGGGTCGGTCGATATCGCCGCCGATATGATCCGTAAGGCGGCGGAAAGCGGCGCGGATGCGGTTAAATTCCAGACTTATATAACCGAAAAACGGGTACCTAAAGAGAGTCCCATATTTGATCTTTTAAAGGATTGTGAATTAAACTCCGATGCCCACCACAGGTTATATGAAGTTGCCCAAAAATCAAATATCGAATTTTTCTCCACCCCTTTCGATACCGAATCCGTCGCTTTATTGGAGGAAATCGGCGTCCCCGGATATAAGATAGCTTCTTTTGATATTGTTAATCTATCGTTAATGCGCTCGGTAGGCAAAATAGGGAAACCGGTGATATGTTCTACCGGTATGGCAGACGAGGCCGAAGTGTTGAAGGCTAAAGAGATATTGTCATCCTATAAAATACCGTTTGCCTTATTGCATTGTATTTCAGCATATCCCACTAAAGAAGAAGATGCCAATTTGAGCGTTATTCATTCCCTACAGTCGCTTTATTCGGGTCCGATAGGTTATTCCGATCATACATTGGGGATCGAGGTTCCGATATTGGCGGTAGCTTCGGGAGCCAAAGTAATCGAGAAACATTTCACCTTAAACAAAACCGCCGTAGGTCCTGATCATAAACTTTCCGCCGACCCGGATGAATTAAAGCGTATGGTCAACGGAATTCGGAGGGTGGAGGTTATTATGGGGGATAGTAAGCTCGGGGTAGCCGAGCCGGAACGGAATACCTTGGTATTCAGGAGACAGAGTAAATGAAAACTCCAAATAAACCATTAGTTGTATTTAGATGCGATGGCGGTGATTTACCGGAAACCGGCACAGGGCATATCCGTCGCTGTTTGAATTTGGCGATTCATCTCCGCAACAGCTATAATATAGAAAGCAGATTTATTATACGCGATCTAAACGGTAGGCCCCCTTTTGTAATTAATTATAAGTTCGCCGTTCACCTTCTTCCACCCGTGAACGAATGGCAGCCCTTGGCCCTTAAAATAGTCGATAGGCTTAATCCCCAATTGGTGGTAGTTGATATGCTTGATAAAGGGGATACATTCCTGAAGATCCTTAAGGAAAAACTTCCCGATATTCCCACCTTAACTTTCGATGATACCGATGATGGAATTAAAAATGCTTCAATTTCCATCAACGGGATTATGGAACATCCCGCCGCTGATTTCAGCGGCCCTGATTATGTGATACTATCATCGGGAAGCGAGGCTCCGATGATACCGCGCCGCGAAGTAAAAGAGATTTTCCTTTGTTTCGGCGGCTATGATCACAACCACTTGACGAAAAAATCGATAAAAGCTCTATGTAATCTAAATAGGAAAATAAAGGTTACCGCAGTCGTCGGGCATTCCTTTTCCTATGACACCTCTGACCCGAACAGTTATTCCTGCGCGAATATTTTAGGATTGGATATAATCCGTGAGACCTCAAACATCGGATATCTGATCAAGAAAGCTGATATAGGGATTGTATCCGGCGGGTTGACGCTGTATGAAGCGTTGCATTGCGGTCTGCCTACGATTGCCCTTAATCAGTATCGGCATCAAACTGAAACCGCCGAAAACTTTGCAAAAAAAGGAGCGACGATAAATCTCGGTTTAGGTTCCGAAACCAATATTGAAACAATTGCCGAAGCGGTAAAGTCGTTAATGAATAACTATGCGCAGAGGATGGCGCTATCAAAACAAGCAAGAGGTTTAGTTGATGGTAAAGGTCTCCACCGTATAGCCGAAATAATAAATAACGCCCTTTCCGCCAAACAGTCTTTTGAGAAGTTCGCCAAAGACGATATGAAGGAAACCCTTGCTATTTGAGAAATAAGATATGGGAAATACGATTTTGGTCAAAACGAGTAAAATAGCTTCAACAAGACCCGATGAAAAGAAATCCGGCGGAGGACATTCGCTGATTTCATATCTCCCGTGGGACAGCAACTTTTTTGGATACAGGATAGCGGCTATCAATTCAAATGAACTTAACAACGAATTGTGGGGTAAGATCGAATCGATATGCAATGCGGAGGGTATAGACCTGTTGTATTTCGAATGCGAGGTTACAGATAGGGAGAGCATACTTACCGCCGAATCGGCGGATTTTAATTTGGTCGATACTCGCCTTCTTTTCTCGAAACGAATTTTAAGGGGAAGCGGCATCAGCCCTATTGTCAGAAAAGCGAGAGACAGTGACGCTTCGGCGTTAAGCGAGATGTCTGCTACGATGTATACCAATAGCAGATTTTATTTCGACAAACATATTCCCGATGATAAATGCGATGAATTGTATAGGCAATGGATTATCAATTCGCTTCACGGATATGAAGATATTGTCTTACTGGCTGAAGTAAACAATTCCGTCGCGGGATTTGTCAGCGGTAAGTATAATGCACCTGTCGGGGATATAGGGCTTATTGGGGTCGATGCTCGATTTGTCGGGCAGGGCATAGGTTCCAATCTACTCAAATCGGTGGAATATAATTTCAAATTGAATGGAATAACGACCTCAAGGGTGCTGACGCAGGCTCGTAATATACCGGCGCAAAGGCTTTATGGTAAGAATAATTATAAAATAGAGCGAATAACGAATTATTACCATAAATGGTTTAGGGGATTTTAGAGGATATTGTGGAAAGTCCAAGAAATTATACCCCCCGAAAGAAATTATTTCACACCAATGTTATGGTTATTGCCGACGAGCAATTATCCCTGAAACTTGCCGAGATGTTGCGGAAATACGGTTTGAGAATTGTCTATTCGGGAGAAACGATTCCCGATGATTTCGATTCTATAATTGAGGGCGCACACAGTGCAACCCTAATATTATCCTTCGATTATTCGGGTTTTCCCCCCGAGAGGATATTCCGATCAAATGCGATACAATGGGTTAATCTGCAAATTGGCTCGCCGACAAAATATGCCGGCGCGTTGTCGGTTCAGAGGGCTATAATGTCGGGGGAAACGGAATTCCAAATTATCCTCCATTATTTCAAATCGGATTTGGGATGCATCGATATTATCCAATCAGCTTCTACGCCGATACTTCGCGAAGATATGGGTATAAGTTTGTATGGAAGGGCGATAAGCATCGGGCTGGAACTTTATGAGCGGAATTTGCGTGATATCCTTTTCGATAATGCGGTAATCGAAAAGAGATTGAAATATGAAGATATAAATTGGTGGAAGGGAGAGGGGGATATCCGAATGATTAATTGGGATAGAACGGCTTTTGAGATTCATAATCAAATAAAGGCGTTTGGTTTTCCCGACGAAGGGGCGATATCCGGCATCAAGGGTGAAATCGCTTACCTTCGGGAGTCAAGTATTTCAAATCCTTTCAGTCCCGATGAAAAGCCTGGCACCATAATAGGAATAACCAAAGATGCCGGCTTGGAAGTCACTACAGGTAACGGAATCCTTCACATACTGCGTTATAAGATTCGAGGTGGGTACAAACCATCGCCGGGTGATTGTTTCGATGAGGAATATGGCATAGAAAATTTAATATCGGAGGCAGTCGATAATGGGAAAGCTTATCTTGAAAAATAATAATTCAAACGATTATAAACGCGAGCGCCGCAACATAAACTCCCTACCGGCTATCGCGGGTGGAACGCCGGTAAGGGCGGATGAGGAATTTATAATTTTCGGGGCTCCGTTAATAGGTCAAGAGGAGATTGACGAGGTGGTGGATACTCTGAAATCGGGATGGCTTTCCACCGGACCGAAAACCAAAAAGTTTGAGGAGCATCTTAAAAAGTATATCGGAATCCCTTATGGTGTGGCAACAAACTCCTGCACTTCAGCTTTGCACTTGGTATTAAAGGCGTACGGAATAGGTCCCGGGGATGAGGTTATCGTTACTCCTATGACCTTTGCCGCTTCCGTAAATGTGGTTGAGCATGTCGGAGCCACTCCGATTTTCGCCGATGTGGAAGAGAAAGGATTTGGCATCGACCCCGACAATATCGAAGCTGCTATCACCAAAAGGACGAAAGCCGTTATACCCGTTCATTTCGCCGGTTTACCCTGTAATCTCGATAGGATATACGGCATTGCGGAAAGATATAATCTGCTTGTATTGGAGGATGCCGCCCACGCCATCGGAAGCGAATATCGGGGAAGGAAAATAGGCAGCTTCGGTAATCCTACGGCTTTTTCATTTTATGTAACGAAAAATATCTCTACCGCCGAAGGAGGATTTGTATCGACTTCCGATGAGGATTTGGCAAGGCGTATAAGAATATTAGCGCTTCATGGAATGGACCTTGGGGCTTGGCAAAGATATTCCAAGCAGGGGAATAAGCATTATCAGGTCGTATATCCCGGATATAAATACAATATGACCGATGTGGCGGCCTCGATGGGTATACATCAATTAGCGAAATTGGATGAATTTATCAAGACACGGAAAAAATATGCCGATACCTATTACAGAGAGCTTTCAGTTTATGAAGAGTTGATTCTGCCGAGGGGCAATGAACGGGATGTACATGCTTGGCACCTATACCCCGTTATGGTTAGACCTGAAGTATTAGGTGTGGGTAGGGATGAGGTTATGCGGGCGTTGACGGCTGAAAATATCGGCATAGGGATACATTTCAGGGCGGTGCATCTCCATCAATATTACCGGGAGAAATATGGTTATAGAGAGGGGATGTATCCGAAGGCGGAGTTTATCGGGGAACGGGTATTTTCATTGCCGCTTACGCCAAAAATGACTGAAAAGGATATCGGCGATGTAATATTCGCTTTTAAAAGGATTCTAAATTATTTTAGGAATAAAAAACGGAGGTATTATGATATCGGCAATTATACAGGCGAGACTCGGATCAACACGGCTACCGGAGAAAGTTCTAAGGCCTATTCAGGGTCGTCCGATGTTGGAGAGGGTGATAGAAAGATTAAGGCGGTGCAAGAGATTAGATAATATTATAATTGCGACAACTACTTCCCCCGAAGATGACAAGCTTGAATCCTTATGCGAATTGTGGAATGTCGATTGCTATCGCGGTTCTGTGGATGATGTCCTTGCCCGTTATTATGATGCCGCCAAAAAATTCGGGGTTGATATAATAGTTCGGATTACTTCCGATTGCCCGCTTATCGATCCCTCGCTGGTCGATGAGGTTATCAACCTGTACTTGGACAATAGGGATAAATACGATTACTGCAGTAATGTCATCCCGCCGACATATCCGGATGGATTGGATGTGGAGGTATTCCCGATGAATACATTGGAGAGGCTTAATGATTACGCCCTCGAACCATTCGATCGGGAGCATGTTACCACCTTCGTCGAAAAACATCCCGAACGGTTCAAAATAGGCAATATCGCCGATGGCATAAACCGCTCGAAATTCAGATGGACTGTCGATGGGTTTGATGACCTTCAATTCGTAAATGAGGTTTTCAAAACCTTGTATAAACCGAATGAAATATTCACCCGAGAAAATGTATTTGAACTATTGCGCCAACACCCGGAATTGATGGCGATTAACGCGGGGCATAAAAGAAATGAGGGCCATAATATGACTCAAGAGGAAAAGGAAAAAATGGCAATTTCGGTCCGATGATTGATTTTGGGAGAGATCGCATTTTATAAAAGGAGATTGTATGGAAACATTGGAACTTGTAAAAAAGGAAAATGAGGTTCGGTCGTTAAAGGAGTCAAGAAATTACCTTAAAAGGTCCGAAGGGCTTATCCCCTGCTACACACAGACCCTATCGAAGGGTCCCAGCCAGTTCGTTCGGGGTTATTCCCCGATATACCTTGCGCGGGGGGAAGGGAGCCATGTGTTCGATGTGGATGGGAACGAATATATAGACTACCCGCTTGCTCTTGGTCCCATAACACTTGGACATAATTATCCTGCGGTTACCAAGGCGATACAACGACAACTTAAGGACGGAATCACATTCTCTTTGATGCATCCTATGGAGGTCGAATTAGCCGAGATGCTTAGGGAGATAATCCCCTGTTGTGAATCGGTCAGGTATTCCAAGACCGGCTCGGAAGTAACCTCGGCCG
>JALSTH010000029.1 GCA_026983835.1 Candidatus Zixiibacteriota bacterium
AATTACCATCGGGAATTTACTTCTGCCGTTTGTCATCTGATAATAAATCAATGACTAAAAAAATGGTGCTGCTGAAATAAAAATTTTCATAGCGGCAGGGCGTCTAAACCCCGCCGCTATTTTTGGATTTTCTGGGGAAGAGGAGTTTATTTCAATAGCGTCATCCTTCTAGCGGATACTCCATTGCCCACAGTCAATTTGCAGAAATAGATTCCCGAAGACAAATCAGTTCCGTCAAAGGTAGCAACATATTGCCCGGGCTTCTTATTCCCATCCACCAAGACATTTATCAACTGGCCAGCAATATTGAATACCTCCAGTTTGACTCTGCTCGTCTTCCCCACAATATAACCGATTCTCGTTTCCGCATTGAACGGGTTCGGATAAGGGGGCGCAAGATAGAACCCCTCAGGCAGATTATTCATCCCGCCATCGATTATTCCGCTTTCAACGGTATGCTTCAAGTAAACTTGAGGGTTGTTCGTTTCCTCACCCTCGCCGGAATTGCTCATCCCGGCATCCTTGTCATCGATGTAAAAAATATGAAGGGCATAATCCACATATTGGGCTGTAGAAACCTGCATATCATTATCACAATCGCCGGCTATACACCCATCGGTATTCGATTCAGTCAGGTTCTCATCCGGGAACCAAAATTCCCCATTATCAATGGAAAAAGTATAGTAGATATCGCCATTGGAGAATCCGGCCTGTGAAACATCATCATCGTTGAATCGGGAATAAGTTACATACAATATCCCGTCATCGCTCACGGAAATATTACAGTTGGATATGGATAATTGCCAAGCGCCGCCGTTGGAGGGGTTCAGTCCATCGGTAATGATATTCGCTCCGGTGGCTTCGCTCCAATGCCACAGGAGGCAGGAGTCGGTTGTAACTTCGCGGGAATATTCATCATAAAAAGGTGTAGTCCAAACAATATGCAGATTTCCTTCCGGATCATAAACCGCATCCAAGCTGTTGAAACATCTTACGGTATCATCCATTGTGTAGTTGGTGATATTGACCTTATTCTCAAAATCCCAGTTAACACCGTCGGGGCTTTCGATGTAAACGACATCATTGTTGTAATAATCGGCATCGGCAATCTGTCGGGGTTTTGCATAAACGATAGCTACTTTGCCGGTGTATTTTGAGCCAACCACCAAATAAGCCTGAACAGCTATCGTATCTACGAATGTCGGTCCGACCCAGTCATCAGGAGTGTCTCCTGAGCGAGAATAAATCATCGGGACGGTGATTTCCTCCATCCCGTGTTCGATGGAGAGGATATGGTATCTGCCGGTGCTGTCGATCGCCATCTCGGGCCAGAAAGTAATATCGCCGCCGGGGATATCATTCGGAGGATCATACAGGGTGAATATTCCCAATCCTCGCCCGGCATCGATTCCCAATGTTATATCCCAATGGCTGAAATTGTGATAAGCAACTACAGCGGCATCATCCAATGTAGTGGTGACAGATGGGAAACCCGCGCCGTCTACGGAGTTCACGCTGGTTCCATCTCCGAAAAACAAATTGCCATTTTCGTCGACAAAATTATATTCGACCTGCCGATCGGAAAAACCTCCTTGCGTCCAAGCGAAATGTGCCCCACCCTGAGAATCGAGGGCGCAACGGTTATTTGTCCCGCTTACAGTCTGTTGATCTCGGGTGCTATAACCGACAATCATCCCGGGTGAATCGGCTTTGAGGCAAGCGGGCATCACCATAACAAAAACCAAAAACCCGAAAAGTAAACCTTTACAAATCCTCATAAATCCTCCTTAAAGTTAATTATTTTTGTCCTGTTTGGAAGTATTATAAAAAACCGCCCCTTTATGCAAAGATATTTTCATTTCCGCGGGAAACTGAATTGCCTTGCAATTGTCTCCTTATAAATGATATAATAATTATATAAAAAACTATAAGATCAAGGATGTCCAATGCAAAAAAGTACAACAACGATACTATTTTTTTTCTTTATCTTCCTTGGAGGGAAACTTTTTGCCGACAATAACAACCTTCACTTATTCGAAGAGCTTCAGGATATAATCATTTCCGTTTCGGATAATATCAAACCTTCGGTCGTCCATATAGATGTCGTCCAAAAGGTCAATAATCAAAAATTCGAGACGCTCGGGTCCGGGCTGATTATCGATAAAAAGGGATATATTCTTACCAATGACCATGTCGTCGATAACGCTCAATCGATAAGGGTGACTTTGGCATCCAAGTTGGAGTATCCCGCCGAAATAATAGGGACCGATAAACAAACAGATTTAGCGTTGATAAAAATAGAGCCGCCGGAATCGCTGAGCGTGGCGGTACTTGGTAACTCCGACAGCTGTAAAGTCGGGGAGTGGGTTATGGCGGTTGGTAATCCCTATGGGTTCGATCGCACCGTCAGTTTTGGGATAATCTCCGGGAAGGGAAGGGTATTGCGCCTTCCTGCGGAGACACAGTTAATCAACAATTTCCTTCAGACCGATGCGGCCATCGATCCGGGTTCTTCCGGGGGACCATTGGTGAACCTGCGGGGTGAGGTAATAGGTATCAATTCAATCGGTTATGGCAGAGGGCAGGGATTTACCATACCGATTAATGTTGCTAAGGATGTGCGGGATAAATTATTGGCTACCGGCAACATCGAACGAGGATGGATAGGCATTTTCATCCAGCCGTTTTCCCGAGAATTCGCCGAATATCTGGGCGATAAGAATTTGAAAGGGATCTTAATCTCCGATTTGGAAAATAATTCGCCCGCTAAAAAAGCCGGTTTGAAGCAGGGCGATATAATCATTTCCTTGAACGGTAAAAAGGTCTCCGCTGAAAAGGAGGACGATCTTAACGCTTTCTCTCAATCGATTTCCTCGATGAGCGTTGGTGAGATCGCCGATTTGGGAATTGTGCGCGGTGGAAAAAGGAAAAACATCAAAGTAAAAATCGTTGAACAGCCAAAAGTCAAGGCTGATGAATATGAGGATAAAACACTCGGATTGACGGTCAAAGAGATTACCGATTCGATGTATCGTCAATATGTCCTCGAAACCAAAGAGGGGGTTTTTGTTGATTTCGCCGAGGTCGGTGGGGCTGCCGGTAAGGCGAATCTTCAGTTTGGGGATGTGATAATAAAGGTGGAAGGCGCACGGATTAAAAACCTCGATGATTTCAAAAAGGCTTTGGAAAGATACAAAGACAAGTCAATGATTTTAATTAAGATAATTCGAGGCAAAAATCAGATGTTCGCTTTGCTCGACAAAAGGAACAACGGGCAAAACAATATTGAACGATAAGCAATTGGCGATCCGTTATGAATACTAAAACGAAACTTTGGTATTTTGAAAATTTCGATTTATTCTCGGGGATGAATTCGGCGATGATGGAGGTTGTCGATAAGATGAGCTCGATGAGAACTGCTTCCAGCAAGGAGATTATTTATTTCCCTGATCAGCCGTCGGATAAGATATTTTTCCTGAAAGAAGGGAAAATAAAATTGAGCCGAATAGGTTCCGATGGGAGAGAGCTTACATTAGCGATTATAGGACCCGGCGAGGTTTTTGGGGAATTGGCGGCGTTTGGCGAATCGCAACGCGAGGATATGGCTGTGGCATTGGAGCCTTCATTAATATGCGCAATGGATATCGGGGATTTTAATAAGTTGATTATGAAAAACCCGAATTTCATTTTGAGGATAACAAAGAGGATAGGATTTCGGCGTAAGAGGGTGGAGCAATTTTTGGAGTCGCTGGTATTCAAAGATGCTCCGCAAAGGGTCGCCATATTTTTGTTGAGCTATCAGGAGGAATTCGGAAGGGATAGGGTGGTGGGAAGATATATTAAGCCATTTTTATCCAATGAGGAGGTCGGTTATCTTACCGCCACTTCCCGACAAACGGTGAACAAGGTATTGAACGATTTTCGCCGAGAGGGGATTATCGACTTCACCCGCAATACATTGACTATATCAAACCTCGAAAAATTAAAAGAAAAAGCATAACCGCAGAAAATTTATTAGAATTATAAATCATTTTTGCCAACATTTTCGACTTTCGCCGCTGGGGTTGACAGGGAACCGCCGTTTGAGTATATTAGCCCCTCATCAACCAGCACTGCGGCCCTTGCTGGGGTTGACA
>JALSTH010000030.1 GCA_026983835.1 Candidatus Zixiibacteriota bacterium
GCTTTAACGGCATCATTTTCGATTACTTCTTTGACTTTATCCGAGCCTATCATAAGCGTTCGGAACAAATCGGGGGGGAAACCCGCTTTTTGAAAAATATTTTCTATGGCTAATGCGCAGCCCGGAACATTGGAAGCATGTTTAAGCACTGCGGCGTTTCCCGCCATCAGCGATGGGGCTGCAAATCGGAACACCTGCCAGAAAGGGAAATTCCATGGCATAACCGCCAATATGACTCCCAATGGTTCAAAGGATAAAAAGCTTTTGGAAGCGTCGGTTCGTATTATCTCGTCCCGAAGGAACTTTTGGGCATTATCCGCATAGTAGTCGCATACCCAAGCGCATTTCTCCACTTCGGCGCGGGATTCTCGGATTGTTTTGCCCATCTCGATAGTTATCAAACGGGCATATTTCTCGACATCGAAGCGCAGTATCTCCGCTGCTTTGTGCATTAAGTTGCTTCGGTGGGCAAAATCGGTTTCCCGCCATTTTTTGAATTCGGTATTTACTCTGTCGATTATGGTTTTTACCTCTGCGGAGGAATGTTCCTCATATTCTTTAATTAAAATGTTCGTAGCCGGATTTATGGCTTTCATAAAATACCTCTTGGTTTTGAAAAGATTTAAGCAAAAATATAATCGCTAAAATGGGTGATAAGCGATATTTAAATTTAATGGATTTTCTCCCTTATTTCAAATAAATCCTTTTTGTTATAGATTTTCGCATTGGTTGAATAAGTATATTATTTTCTTAATTATGTAGATTTCGGAACAATATAATGGTTTATTCGGTAATGGAATTTATAATATCGTAGATTACGCATTGATTTGAGTTAAGGAGACCGTATGTTGGATTTATCGGATACCGCCTTGGTGGTAATTGATGTTCAAGGGAAGCTCGCAACCTTGATGTATAGAAAAGATTATTTATTTAGGAATTTGCGAAATATGATAAGAGGGGCGAAAACCTTGGGATTGCCGATAATTTGGAATGAACAACTTCCCGATAAATTGGGTCCCACCATATCGGAGATAAAAAATATACTTCTCGATATGCAGCCAATTGTTAAAAACAGCTTCAGCTGTTGTGAAAACAAAACTTTCCTGCAAAGACTTCGGGAGTTAAACCCAAAGAAGCTTTTAGTAGTGGGTATCGAAACGCATGTATGTGTTTATCAAACTTCGATGGACCTGCTCGATTCCGGTTATGAAGTCTATATCGTGGCTGATGCCACCTCATCCCGCACAGAGGACAATTATCGTTTTGCATTGGAGAGGATGAGATCGGAAGGTGTCAAAATGACAACGGTTGAGATGGCATTGTTTGAATTGTTGAAAATAGCGGAAGGGGATAAATTCAAGGAGATTATAAATATAATCAAATAGCATAGATTATTTAATGATGATAAAAGATTATTGCTTCGGAGAAACCGCTGTAGTATTTTTATTTATCGTATAGGAATTTTAGGCAAGGGACTTAAAGTGAAACTCAGTAAAAATGAAATTAAGAAATACCTGTCCAGATTGGATGGAAATAGGGTGATGGTGCTTGGTGATGTTATGCTGGATTGCTACCTTTGGGGGAAGGTCTCCCGTATCAGTCCGGAAGCACCTGTGCCGGTGGTAAACATCGAAAAACAAACCTACACTTTGGGCGGTGCCGCGAATGTTGCGAAAAACCTTGCTGGATTGGGTGTCCGCCCTATAGTTGTCGGCGTTAAGGGTAGCGATGACAATAGCATAAATTTGATGCGTATAATGAAGAAAACTGGGATTGACGCACGGGGGGTTTTCCCCGATCCGGATAGGCCTACTATTGTTAAAACAAGGGTTGTCGCTCATAATCAACAGGTTGTCCGCACAGATCTTGAAAGCAAATTCGAACTGCCTGAAGGCATTCAGGATAAGATTATCAATTTTATAAAACGAAATCTTAGAAATGTGAAGGCGTTAATTATCTCCGATTATGGAAAGGGAGTTGTCAACTACCGCTTATTGAATGAAGTTATTGATTTGGTGAATAAAAAAGGGATATTTATTGGGGTCGATCCGAAGGAAACAAACTTTATGAATTACCGTCGTGTTTCGGTAATAACTCCTAATCATCACGAAGCCGGGTTTGCTTTTAGGAAAAATATATCGGATGAGGAAAGCTTGCGACAGGTCGGTTTTGGATTGATGGATTTATTGGAGGCTCGTTCGGTATTAATCACTCGGGGGGAGAAGGGGATGTCTTTGTTTGAGCCCGAGGATAAGGTAACCCATATCCCCACTGTCGCCCAGCAAGTTTATGATGTAACCGGTGCGGGCGATACGGTAATTGCTACCCTTTCGGCTATTCATACGGCAGGGGCTTCCCTAAAAGAAGCTGCATATATCGCTAATTTAGCTGCCGGAATCGTTGTGGGCGAGATAGGGACTTCCACAATCACTACCGATAAAATGTTGGATGCCCTCGAAAATGGCATAAAGCCGAGAGGGGGTTCTTCGACAGTTTTCGGTTCGGGGATGGAATGGTAATCTCATTGCGGAGATTTCTCGAATATCGAAAAAGGTTTTCCGAAGAAGGGAAACCTGTCGTTTTCACAAACGGATGTTTCGATATAATTCATTACGGACACTACAATTATTTGAGCAGGGCGAAAAAATTAGGCGATATCCTTGTGGTGGGCGTCAATACCGATTCCTCCGTGCGGAGGATTAAGCCTGCGGGGCGTCCTTTGATACGGCAGAAGTATCGCGCCGCTTTGGTCGATGGCTTAAAGCCCGTTGATTTCGTTATACTTTTCGGTGAGGATACTCCTGAAAAATTGATAAGAGCGATTGAACCGGATATTTTGGTGAAGGGTGCCGATTATAAGCTCAATGAGATAGTGGGTGCCGATATTGTGCGGGGTTATGGCGGAACTGTTAGGAGGATTAAATTGATTGCCGGAATATCCACAAGCTCGATTATTCAAAACATAAAAAATTCACTGGAATAAATAGAATAATGAGGGAATATCGAGAACCTTAATGGTGGGTATGACCGTATAAGGGTTTGTTTACACTTGACATTTGAGCCGATTACCAATTAATTGTTTCCAATTATGGAAAAAAGGTCCCCTTTCAAAATTTAATGGTGCTTATTGAAAATGCTTGGATATCTGAAGTACTTGGTTTTTCTCTGGATAATATCAATCTCCATACTGGTCGCGTGTTCAAAAAATAACCCGAATGTAAATCCGGAAGTATATTCTGCGGTTTATCCCGATACCTTATATCGGGATGCAGGACCGTTTTATGTTGAAGTCAGTGTTAAAGATCCGCAAGGGTTGGGGGATATCGTCTCGGTTGAATATAGGATTGATTATCAGGGTGGAATCTTAATTGCGGATTGGGCATCCCTTTCCGATGCCGGCAGTGGGGGGGATTCGGTCGGTGGAGATGGGCGATATGCGACATTGGTTCCCGGCTTCACTTCGGATGATTCCACAGGCGAATATGAAATCGAATTTCGGGCGACCGATAGGGATAATAATCGGTCGAATACGATAAAAGGGAGTTTTTGGCTTTCATCCAACGGATTACCTGTTTTAAGCGATCCCAATATTCCCGATACAATTTATACCGACTCTCAAGATAAATATCTCTTTGTCATCTCGGCGGTTGATCCCGACGGCGCCGATCAGATAGACTCGGTTTGGTTCAGGATTTTCAGGCCTGACAGTAGCAGTAATGGGTTTGATTATTATATGTTCGATGATGGCGTTAATGGCGGGGATTCGATCGCGGGCGATTTGCGTTATAGCTCGGAGATATCCGCATCCGAATTCGATGAGCAGTTGGGGAATTTCAGATTGGAATTCTATGCTGAGGATAATATCGGGGCGGTTTCGGAACCGTTGACGGAGTATGTTCATCTTATGCCCTCGGATAATGCGCCGCCATTTTTCCTCGATTTAACAGCCCCCGATACTTTGAGCGCCTCATCTACGGATACCGCCTATATATTTTTAACGGTCGATGACCCGCAAGGGTTGGAGGATATAGATTCGGTTTGGTTCTTATCGTATAGACCGGATAGTACAACAAGCGGCACACGATATTATTTAAATGACGATGGAATTGAAGCGGACACGATAGCGGGGGATGGGATTTATTCTATAGGAATTACATCTTTCGGTGCTTCTCCTTTAGGAAAGTGGAGATTTGAATTTCGCGCTCGGGACATTCACGGTGCGCTTTCCGATTCCCTCGATAAATTTATTTACATTATTGAATAATTTACGGAGCGATTATGGCACGAAAAGCATTTTATATTATTACCCTGATTATTTTATTAACTTCGTCCTCATTTGCTTATATGAATTACACCTTATCCGACAGCGGGTCAACGCTTCCCGCTAATAGTGTGATTGATATTGAGTACGATGGTAATGCCATCTGGATAGCTTCTTCCAATGGTGTTGCCAAATCCACCGATGCGGGCGAAACTTGGATAAAGTTCAGTGAGAATGACAGCTTGAATTCCAATTCGATTTCCGGATTGGCGGTAACCCCAGAGATGGTTTGGGTGGCAACATCCCGTTCGGAGGTTCACGAGGGACAATCCGTGCCTATCGGAACCGGCTTAGCTAAAACCACTGATGGAGGTGCCGATTGGAGCGTATATACTCCTTTTCAAGCGAATTATTATGGTAAAATCGCCTATGACCTTGATATAACCGACAGCACTGTTTGGGCGGCTTGTTTCTATGGCGGGTTGATAAGATCTTTTGGTTCCGACAGTACCTTTTACAATGTCTTCCCCGATTCAGCGGCTCGTGTGGAATTCGATTCGACTTCCCAGCTTGATCCCGACCACGGCGGTTATGCCACATCATTGCGCGGGAGGTTTTTCTCTATCAAGGCTGATACATCGCACCCCGATTCAACAGTTATTTATGGCGGTTCCGCCGAGGGAATTTTTCGTTTCGTTTTTACTTCCTATGATACTATTCCGGATACCGTTTTTCAGTCCTATTATGGGGATACCCTGATTTCGGCTGATAAGTGGTTGCCCGGTAATTTTGTAATTAGTTTGGGCGTGCAATATCTATCCGACAGCGCACTTGTTTGGGCAGCCTGTAAACCTACCGGTGGTGGGCAGACGGCTATTGCTTATAGTGCCGATAATGGCGCAACTTGGACGACTACCGATGCCTCTGAGGGGTTCGAGTGCTGGAATTTCGATTTTGATGATAGCGTAATTTATGCCGCTACCACTCAGGGTTTGGTAAAAAGCGAGGATTTTGGGATGACTTGGACGGACTTACGGCCAAGTGGCGGTTATGTAGATAAGCAGGATAATACCCTTTACCTTGCTCAGACATTTTATGCGGTGAAAATTGTCGGAGATACGCTTTGGGCGGGTGGTCCCGATGGAGTTGTCCGCTCCACCGATGGCGGTTCCACCTGGAGGGTTTTCCGTTCTTATATCGATGCAGCCACCGGCGCCGATATGGATGAGGCCGGAGATTCGTATGCCTATCCCGTTCCTTTCTCGCCTTTGCGGGGTAACGGTTATGTTAGAATACATTATAGAGCGCCCTCGACTACCGAAGCGACCATTGAGATTTATGACTTCGGATTAAATTTGGTTAAAACCATTACTCCGAACAAACCTGTCCTCGGCGGTCAGGAATATGATGATGATATTTGGGATGGATACAACGGAAAGGGGGATGTGGCGGCGAATGGAGTTTATTTTTACCATTTGAAATTTAAAGATGGGACGGACTGGTGGGGAAAGCTTGCGGTTTTGAAATAGTTTTTGAAAGTGGAGATAAAGGATGAAAACGATTCATATAGTTTTAGGCGTTTTGCTTATTGGTTTGGCGTATTCCTCAGCATTGGCCGATGGCGAAAACGGAGGGTATGCAGGCGAATTTCTGAAATACGATTTTTCAGCACGGGCTTTGGGAATGGGGGGGGCTTATACAGCTGTTGCCGAAGGTTCGGCGGGGATAAGGTATAATCCCGCGGGATTATCGGGTGCGGATCATCTGCAGGCAGGCTTCACATATAGCAAGCTTACATTGGATAGACGGCTGAATTATGCCGAAATTCTATTCCCGCTTCCCAAAAAGGCGGTCATCGGCTTAAGCTGGGTTAACGCCGGAGTAGGGGATGTTAAACAGCGGAACTCGAATGGTGAAGTTGTCGGCGATTTGAAAAATAATCAAAACTCTTTTAATATAACTTTCGGCAGACGAATAATCGACCTGTTAGCGATAGGGGTTAATGTCCGTTATGTGCAATATAATTATGCGGAACTTATCGCCAGCACTATGGGTATAGATTTTGGTGCTATGGGTTATTTTATGGATGGAGACCTGACAGCGGGGCTGAAGGTATCCAATATCGCCTCCAAATATAGCTGGGATACCGGCAATTATTATGAAACATCAGGCACCACCTATGATGAGGATTTTCCGATTGTTTATAGATTTGGGGCTGCTTATCGTTTTTTGGGGAAATCGATAACTGCGGCTGCGGATTATGAGAAGGATACTAAAAATGATGGCAGACTTCACATCGGAGGCGAATATTGGTATTACACGAAATCGGAAGAATCCTCCGTTGATGATTTCACCGGTGAGGTCAAAACCAAAACGGCGGTGAGAAAATTCCTGTCGGCACGCTTGGGTTATGATGCGGGGAGCTTGACTTTTGGGTTGGGGTTAAGGCGGAGGATGGGCAAATTCGCAATTAAGTTGGATTATTCTTTCGCAACGGGTAGGCAGGACGGTTTATCGCCCGACCATTTATTTACTTTAGGTATTGGGTATTATTAATAGTAAAAGAGTAATATTATGAAAAAAAATCTTTGCTTTATAATTATTGGTTTATTAATTGCTTTGCCTGTTAGTAGCGTATGTTCATATTCGATTTCATCGACAGCGGGTAAAAGCGGGCTGGCGTTTTTAAAGGTTGGAATTGGAGCCAGAAACCTTGCAATGGGTGATGTCGGCGTAGCTACCGCGGATGATGCCACTGCGGTTTATTATAATCCGGCATTACTTCCTTTGGTCTCGCATCGAGGTTTATTCTTTTCCTATTATAATTATATATTGGATGTGAATCAGCAATATGTGGGGGGTAATTTTGCTTGGTTGGGCGAAAATTATTTCGGATTCGGTCTGAATTTATTTACTGTGCCGAACATAGAAAAACGGAACGCTCCCACCAAAGACCCGATTTTTGAGTTCGATTCCCACGATTTCTCCTTCGGTTTATCCTGGGGAAGGAGATTTAGTTCGAAATTAACTATGGGGATTGGTTTCAAAATGGTTTATGAAAAAATCGATATCGACGATTTAACAGGTTATGCTTTCGATGTGGGCGCATCTTATGGTATTTTACCATCATTGCGGTTGGCTTCATCATATAAGAATTTTGGGCCCAAAGTTAAATTTATCTCTGATAAGTTCGACCTTCCAAGTGAACTCAGGTTTGGTTTAGCATATTACCCGCAAAAGGAGATATTATCCGGGAAATGGATCGCCTCTGTTGATTTATCCAAAAAAATCGATTCCGATTTAACCGAACAGTTAGGATTCGAGTATTCTTATAGAAATGTATTTTACCCTCGCTTAGGATATGCCTTTGGATACAGCGATAAAGGTTTCTCGGTCGGCTTCGGCATAAAATACCGCTTATATTCATTTGATTACGCCTATATTCCCTATTCTTCCGATTTGGGGAATTCCCATCACCTGACAGTTGGTATTTCCTTGTAAGTGAAATACCGTTCGGATAAACAGCTGATACTATCGTAAAAACAATAATATATGAGCATTTATATTTATTCCTATTATGGTAAGGTTAAAAATACCTTGACAATTTGAGGGAATATTGTTTATTATAAGTATAATGGTTGAATGGTTATAAGAATTTCTTCAGAATCAGCAAAGCTATTCTTCGCTACAACCATTAATTGATAAAATAGCTGGATTAGTACTGCAACTATGATAATTGATTCTTTTGGTAGTAGATCGTTTAATTCAATTACTAACCTATCATTTTTCCGAAAGGAGTCTCTTATGAGAAAAGCGACGCTGTGGGTGGCTATCTTTGGTGTGCTATTGTTGTCGCTAATGGCTATGCCACCTGTCTTTGCAAACACGGGAGGCGATACTTATCATTTCCAACAAACTATAACCTTTGACAAAGGCGATTTGTCTTTCAGGACATTGAAGGGTTATGATATTGTTGAGATGAAAGATTGTATTTCTACAGGTGAAGCGGGAAAGCCGATGTTGCCTTCGAAAGAAATCAAAATCGCTCTTCCTGAGGGAATGGCTGTTACCGGTGTAAAAGTCATAAGCTCTCAAAAGACAACAATCGAGGGGCATTTCTCGATTTTCCCGGCTCAACCTCCGAGACATCTCAATAATCCTGCCAGCGATGCGGATTTCGTTCAACCGATAAAGGATGTTTATTCATCATCAAATCCCTATCCGGGCAAGTTGACTGATTATATCCGTGAAACCGATTTGGCAGGTCAGGGGATGGCTGTTTTGAGGATTAATCCTGTGGAGTATATCCCTGCCGAGGGAGAACTATCGCTTTACACCTCCATCACGATTGAAATTGAAGGGACCGGCGGTTATCAATGTGGCGATTATCTTCCGACAAACGTTTCCGAATCGGATAAGGAACATTATCGGAATATGGCAAAAGAGATGGTTATAAATCCCGAGGATGTCTCTTTGGTTTCGCGTATTCCGATGACTTCAGGTGTTGCCCCGGGCGATTATGATTATGTTATAATAACCTCGAGCACCTATGAAAGTAATTTCCAATCATTAGCCGATTGGAAGACCAAAAAAGGCGTCAAGGCTACGATTGTCACAACCACTTGGATCTACAATAGTGGCGGTTATAGTGGTTCCAATGCCGATAAGATACGCGCTTTTGTTAACGATGCTCACAGCACTTGGGGCGCAACCTATTTCTTATTAGGTGGTGATACCGGAGTAGTTCCCTATGGAACAACTACCTATATCGGTGATGCTATCCCGAACGATACTTATTATGGGGATTTTGACAGCGATTTCACTTGCGAGGTTAATGTTGGCCGTGCTTCGGTAACTTCCTCCTCCCAAATAAGCACTTTCATCGATAAGATTATGACCTATGAAAAAACTCCGCCGATGACCAGCTACGCCAAAAAGGCGGCATTGTTTGGTTTTGATTTGGACGGCTATACCGATGGTGAAGATTGTAAAATATATATAGACAACAATTATATCCCTTCGGGCTGGACAATGAGCAATGTTTATGACAGCGATGGCGGAAATCACAAGTCTGCGGTTGTAAGTGCTGTTAATTCCGGTCAAAATTTATTGAATCATATAGACCACGCCGATTGGGACTTTATGGGAACCGGTTATATCAATCACAATTGGGGATTATATAACAGTGATGTTGATGCTTTCTATAATGGTGATAAGCAAGGCATTTTCTATTCTATCGGTTGTTGGAGCGATGCCTATGATTACAGCGCCTGTATTGCCGAACATTATGTTCGGGACAGCAATGGCGGCGGTGTAGCGTTCGTAGGGAATTCGAGATATGGATGGTATAACTCAGGTAATACTAACAGTCTTTCTATGAGCTTTGACCGTTATTTCTTCCGGTCTTTATTCCAGCAATCCCATTATATTCTCGGCGATTGCTTCTCCGACCATAAGAACGATGCATCCACTTATGATGATTATTATAAGTACATCTTTACAGAGCTAACTTTGATGGGTGATCCGGAACTTCCCATTTGGACTGAGGATCCTCAAAATATGAGCGTATCTCATCCTTCATCTTTACCGACCGGTTATTCTTCTTTCACCGTCCATGTCGAGACGACTTCCGGCAGTGCGATCAGTGGCGCTCTTGTCTGTCTGTGGAAAGGGGATGAGGTTTATTTGACCGGTACTACAGGCTCATCCGGTGATGTTACCTTGAATCCTTCGCCCACCACTACGGGAACAATGTATGTGACCGCTACCAAGCATAATTACATCCCTTATGAAGGTGAAGCGACGGTGGGAGGGGGCGGATCGAACGATGTCTCCATTGAGGTTATTCCGGAGAGCGATCCTTTATATGTTTTCCCCGGACACAACTTTACCTATACGGGTATCTTGACCAATAATACCGATGAAGCAACCCTGACCGATGTTTGGACTATGGTTGTTGTCCCCGGTATGGGTTTCTATGGTCCTCTGGATGTGTATCAAAACATATTGCTCGCTCCCAATCAGACTATGACTTACGAGGATATATCCGTTCATGTACCGGGTGGTGCTCCATCGGGACTTTATGATTACATCGCTTATTGCGGTGATTACGACACCAGTATAATGGATTCCTCGTACTTTGAATTCATTGTCCTCCAAGGCGCAACCCCGAACGATGAGGGAGTCGATAACTGGTATTCCTCCGGGTGGTTTGATGATAATTCGGGAGATATACCATCCGATTATGCTTTATCCGCAAGCTACCCAAACCCTTTCAATGCTGAAACCAATATCAGCTTTGATCTGCCTGCTTCGGGCAATGTGTCCCTTGATGTATATAACATAATGGGACGGAAAGTAGCTACTTTGATAAATGGGTATGTTTCGGCGGGAACTCATACTGTCAGTTGGAATGCTTCTTCCTATTCCAGCGGTGTCTATTATTACAAACTGAAAACTGATAACTTCACCGCAGTTAAGAAGATGACATTGCTGAAATAATTACCCCTCATATAACCATCTTGAGCTATTTCGACACAAATAAAGGAGGTCTCTTTTGAGACCTCCTTTTCTTATGTAAAATTACATTGATTAATGCTTCCACATGGATTCGATTTAATCCGTTTTCTCCTTGATAAACCTATCCAATGCCAATGCGGAAGAATCGAAAAAATATATAAACAATGCCATTGCAAACAGCCAGGTATCCCTGATAAATGTGGACCACGAATTACTCTTCGCCATTTCGGAAACCGTGAAACATCCACAGCTTAAATTTACGCCGCGGATTATATTGATCCCAATTGCAATCATAAAAACAATTAAAAGGGATATAATTATCGACAAGGCTCCTCCTCGAAGGAACCCTACAACTAAAAATAAACCGCTTATAAGCTCAATCCATGGTAGTGCTATTGCAAAAATATTTATCAGGTACCCCGGAAGTATCCGATAGTTATGAATAATTTTTGCGAATTCCGCCGGATGGGAAATCTTATCGAAGCTGGCATAAATAAATGTAATTCCCAGAGCTATTCTAAAAATCAAAGCGAATATCGATAAATATCTATTCAAATCTCAAACCTCGTTTCTTATCCTTACCTTTGGGGATAACCTTTCTCAATCGGCATCTGCGCTTCGAGCCATTTCTCATATCCTCCATAAAGGGTATAAATTTCCTTATAGCCCTCGTCCTCACGCAATATCCTTGCCAAATATAGAGAGGCATCGCAATCCTCCTCGCTACAATAGGTGACTATCGGCGCATCTTTGGGGACTTCGGAGCGTATCTCATCGATATAGTCATCGTATTCTTCGAAAGGGAGTAATAAGGCTCCTTTGATATGTCCCATCTCATAGTCCTCAGGAAAACGGGCATCGATAAATACCGTATTGTTCGATTGATACATAGCGATGGCTTCGTCTATCATAATCAAAGTATCCTGTTCTTCGAAATAATCGGGCTTTACCATCCCTGTAGAATCGTAAGCGACTTTCCAAACTCCAACCCAAGCGATGCTTTTCGGCGAGATTAGATTCACAAAAACCCCGACTACTATTCCTATTGCAATAATAGCAAGCGATTGCCTTAGTAAATGTTTGGGATGGTAATCTCTTATTCGTCTCATTAATTTCCTCTTAAAAGTTTCTCCTATATGGAATGTTTCATTTCGATTTTGATTCTTTTAGTATTTTCAGGGATGCTTTGTTCCAACCGATAGGTCCGATTCCATCGGCAAAATGAAGGTTGGGAAACTCATCCGCTTTGAAGTCATAATGCCCCGGCTCAGGCGGTTTTTTCACGGCAATCGGAATATCGACCACCTCGAACATCGGAATATCATTCGGTGAATCGCCGAAACCTAAACTTATCCACCCCGAATCATAGTTCTTTTCGTATTCCGACAGCAATTTCTTGATAGCTTTGCCCTTATTTGAATTTCCGGTAAGGTGATAAAACCTATTTCCACGAATGATATTAAGTCCTAATTTCTGAAAATGCTCCTTCAATTTAATTATATCATCTTTGATATTCTCGGAGTTAATAACGAATGGTTCATCGAAATTCCGTTGGCGAGCCAGCGGCACTTCCTCTTTTCCGATATTCGTGATGCGGATGATTTCCTCATCGGTCATTTCCGATAAGGCTTTGAGGTTCAGATTGAATTTGCTTTTTGCTTCTTTTAATATTCCCACCAAGAAATTATAATTTTCTCCGAGGGAAATAATATCGAAGTTGCTCTGATCCGGTGCGCCTTCGAAATACCCTTTGGGGATAAATATCCCGCCGCCGTTTTCGCAGATAAACGGATGTTCCACCCCGAGCAATTTGCGGAATCTAATCATCTCCGGGGCGGTTTTCGAGGAAACAAAAATTAAGGGGATATAATTATCTTTGATGTATTCTAAAGCCTCTTTGGCTGCCTTGGCGGAGTAATCTTTCGAATCCAGAAGCGTGCCATCCAAATCGGTGAAAATAATATATCTTGATTTATTCATAATGATTTTACCTTATCACCTGTCCCGCTTAAAATGAGATGTTAATCTATAAACTCATTATATTATAGTCAAGTTTTTATTTTTTCAGTAGGGTGATTTCCGTAGCTACTTGACAGGAACCGGCTTTAATTGATAGATTGCCGCCCCAACTTCGTAATTGTTGGCAAAATAAATTTCGTTCACGCCGTCGCCATCGGCATCCACCACTATCAGCTGATCCCAAATCAGCGTTCGGTAATAACCGTTCGAAATGTCCCTGCTCCAAAGGATATTGAAATCCGAATCGGTGATTAGAATCAATCCGTTATTCTGAAAAATAAACTCCGCCCTGCCATCTCCGTCGAGGTCGTTTGCCGTCCGGATAGCCCCCGGCACCTTTGTGGTCATCTTAATCAAATTTAAATTACTGTCAAGGATGTAATTTATGGGGTTGGACAAATGGGAACCGTTGCTGGAATATTCGTAATTAGTGGCGATAATTTCCTTAACCCCATCTCCGTCTATATCGCAGGCTATCGCTCTGAATCGGTAATTGGCTTTCCCATAAAAGGTGTTTTCCAATTTGCCCGTTTTTGCGTCCCTGATGATAATCTTCGGCACGCTTATCGGACGGCGATACCCTCCTGTTTGGTTCCAGCCGAGGATTTTATATGGAGACTGGTCGCTGAACTTGACAAAGCGGCGATAATCAAGATTATTCAATTTTGATGATTCCTTGATTGTATATCTCTCCCTGCCATTTTCGTCGATCACCATAGTGTAGTCGCAGTCGTCATAGGTGGTAGAGCCGCCATAAGGTCCGCCGTAACCTACAGCCCCATTCTCCGGCGAGGCGCAGCCGAATAACATATCCAACTGATTATCATTGTCGATATCGGCGATTGAACAGGAAATAATCCCTGCCCCAACGCCATAATACCAGAGCTTTTTCCTTGATTTCGCGTCGTATCTTGCTATTCCTCTCGGTAATCGTCCGTAGCCGGTAAAAATAGTCGCGAGTATATCCCCACCCTTTAACACACATAATGGTTCAATAGAACTATCAAGGTTAATATTTTTTTCCCAAATGGATAAAAGACGCTTTCCCTGCCAATTGTAGAAGACAATCTTTTTCTCTCTATCCGCTGCGGAATTGATTCCTATATCCAATCGGTTATCTCCATCGATATCTGCCAATAATCTTAAGATTGGTCCGTTGAATTCCGTCTTTATAGTTCCGATAATTTTTAGCTCGGAATTGAAAATCAGTATATCGGATGTATTGGAAAGGCAAATCTCTATCCTACCATCACCATTTACATCCCCAGCTAAGATAAATTGATTAGACGCGCTCTTTATCAGCTTTTTTGATAGCTCTATTTTCCAATTACTACCGAGCGGCTTTGAAGGGTAAGGATAAATATAGGACTCCAATAGATCATAACCCTTATACTGCCATGTCCTATTAGGAGGCTTTTCCGCGAAGCATAGCCGATGCAAGAAAATCACTGCTATAACAATAAATAAACCAGTTCGGATGATTTTTCCGAAATCCCACATATTTTGATGATAATAAATATATTCAAAAAGTCAATACTATTACACAATGAGAAATGCTAAATCTATTCGTAGTGGAAACGGATTAATCTTTGGGTTTGTCAGTTGATAACTGTTTCAAATGGTAAAGGGAGGAGTTCCAGCGCTCCTCCCTCTTTTCTCCCTCCCCGCTTCTCCCCGGTGTGTTCTACCTCCTCTTATTTTAAAAGCGTCATCCGTTTATTTTCTTTCCGATTCCAAATATCTCAGTTTCATCTTTTATCTTTCGGTTTTCCATAAAAGCAAAAGGTATGCCAACTGTGATCGCTGGTGAGATGCGTTGATAATCAAGGAGTTAGGTTTTGGCGATGTCTCGAAAGGTCTGGGTTTGTCCAAATTCTGGACTGGCTGTCCAGATTCTGGACAAGTCGCTGAGATGTTTCGGATATGCGGGAACTTTTGGAGCGGACAAGAGCCTGTATCAAAGGGATAACCCAAGAGATATAATTAAAAATACCCCATATCATATCTTGGCACAGTTTTTGCAGTATTTATAATTGATATTTTGATGGTAGGTTGATATATTGTGTTTAATCCAAAACGGTAGGTGCGATGTCGAGTAAGCTAAAGTTATACCTCAAATTCATAAAACACCTTTTCCTGTTTTATTTCCGCAGCAATAGAATAACGCCCGCAAGTATCTTTGCGATTCAACAGGGTTTTTATCATCGTATCAAGGGACTTCTTGATAAAAAGATATTGCCATACTCGTATAGGGTCGCCAAAGGCGAGGATAGTTTCGAACATAGTTTGGTTGGGGCGGTCGTTGAACTCAATCAAATCTTCGACGAGAATTTGGATGTTATATTCAATAACCTCCCGACAACACGCAAGCTTTTAGCTTTGTTGAACGCTGAACGGAAATTGAACGAAGCCGCAATCGAAGGTGATATTAAAGCCATTACACTTTCGCTACCCGAATTCAGGGAGCAAAGCGAGAGGGTATTCGTGCAGGACTGCGGTCAGCTCGGTTTTGAATTCGGCAACCTTTTAAAATATGTTAATCGAGGGGTGTTGAACGATTACAAGGAACCTATCCGCATAAACAAAATAAAGATGCATTCCCGAATATCCCGTAGCAAAACGCTGATTTGGATACCTTTCAAAGATGTCGCTATGTGGCAAGATATTCTCCGTAATTTTATCGTGAACGGGATTGAAGCCTGCGAGGGACGAACAGGGGATGATTCGGTTATGGTCAAATACAATCCCGTTCCTGACAGCAACCTTATGAGACTTGAAATAACCGATAGCGGTTGTGGGATGGATTCGGAGACAATGTCGAAATTTTTCAAGCGAGGATTTACCAAAGGTAAAAGCACCGGCACCGGTTTTGGAATTGTTGAGGAGTATTTGGAATTTCTGAATCTCCGGGGAAAATTTCAAATCGATAGTTCACCCGATGAAGGAACCCGGATTACGATCGAATTAAACCCACAAAAAATCGGGGAGGTGGGAAGGGCGCCAATTATTTATCAAAGAAGAAATAAGTTGATACGACTATCCCTGCTGACTTTTCTGCTGATAATCCTCTTCTTCGTAGTTGGCGGGGGAAGATTATTGTTCCCGCCTATCAATAAGGCTGATTATTGTATCGCAGGTTTTTCTCCTCTTTTGCTTGTTGGCAATGACAATCCGGATGAATTCGGATCGATTATATTGCGAACCGAAGCGGGGAATGAAAATAAAATAGATTTCTCCCCCTCCGCAATAAAGATCGCTCATGGCGATTCTGTCGGTCCGATCTGCATAGATATTGATGGTGATAAGGCTGACGAGATGGTTGCTGTTGTGGAACCGGAGCCGAGCCAAAGGGTATCCCTTGCGGGGATAATAGAATGCTTCGGTGTCAAAGGCGAATTGGAATGGAAGTATCCCATCGAATACGATAGTATTTTGGCGACAGATTTGAAAGATGAATTTCCATATCCATTTAAAGGCAGAGCGATTTTGTCGCAGATGTATGTAATGGATATTGATTATGATGGAAAGCCGGAAATTGTTGCTTTGGCGAATTTTCCCAACGGTATTTCCAAGTTAGTGGTGCTAAATGGATTGGGGGAGGCCCAGCAGGTATATATACATTTCGGTCCCGTCGGTATTTATGAATTTGCTTATCACCGTCAAGCAAGACCAAGGCCTCCCGTGTTGGTTGGTATAAACAAACTTTTGGGCAACAGACCTGTAATCACGAGGATAGATATCAAAGCCGGTTCATATCAGGGGGTACCATACCCACTTCCAAGCGATGATATAAAGCCTGCCTATGAGACATATTATGTTTTGGAAAGGGCTGATAGTGTCGGTATCATAAATCCCAGAGATGAAAAAGATATAAAAGCTCCGGAATTCTATAATTGCTTTGTTATCGGAAAAAACGAGAATATATATGTATTTCAAATAAATGATGGTAGATTGGTGATAACGCCAGTTTCATTGGATAATATCAGTGTAGATTATAATAAAAAGATGTTCAAAAAATGGTGGGATGAACTTTTGAATGACAATATAGTCAGCAAGCCGTTTAGCGACAAGGAATTGCTTGTGCTGGGCAAAGTTTACAAATGGGAATATAATCGACTGGAGATTATAAAGGAATATAATCCCTCAGATCCACTTACGAGGTTATTTCGGCAATGCAAAACATTTTAATTATTGATGATTCTGATGCCACCTACACATTCTGTCAGGAATTTTTATCTGACCAGTTTAAATTTTATCATTTAAGAAGTGCGTTAACTTTGGATAAATATTTGAAAGGGAATGAGATAGATTTAATCCTGTTGGATAAGAATTTTCAGGAGCTTTCGGATGACGAATTGGTAGGTCCCAAGAGGGAGAAACATAACGAGGGGTTTTATATCTTGGAACGTATCAAGACAATAGATGATTCCATTCCGGTGATAATGCTCACCAGCTATGCGGATTTGGATTCCGCCAATCGAGCGATAAATCTTGGGGCATACGATTTTATCGAATCGGAGATGCTTTCAAGGGGTGAGTTTTTGTTGAAGAATCGTATATTGAATACTCTCAAGGAATCTAAAGAAGATTTGTCGGAATTTATAGGGAAATTTAGAGAATTGGGTATGGTGGGATTCGGTCCGGCCGCCATAAAGTTGTATAAAAAAATCGACAGAGCGGCATTGAACGACTATCCTGTTTTGTTGCTTGGTCAGACCGGGGTGGGCAAGGACAAAACCGCAATGGCGATACATAAACTCTCAGTACGCCGTCATAACAGGTTTATCAATTGTAATTTGCCGGAGAGATCGACTTCCTTGATAGAAAGCGAACTTTTCGGAGTGGAGAAAAAAGTCGCAACCGGTGTTGAAGCAAGGATGGGCTATTTTGAAGCGGTATCGGGAGGGACACTCCTGTTAAATGAAATAGGAGATTTCCCTTTGGATCTTCAAGCTAAACTCCTTCGTGTTTTGGAGGAAAAGTCGATTTATCGTGTAGGGGGATCCGCCCCCGTAAAAACGGATTTCAGGTTAATATGCGCAACCAACAGAGACCTAAAAAGGGAAGTAGAGGATGGACGATTCAGGGAAGATTTGTATTATCGTATTAATAATGTCTCGATTGAGATTCCGCCTCTCTCGGATCGAATTGAGGATATTCCTCCCCTTGTGCATTGGATAATAGGCGATTATTGTCGCGAAATGGGAGTGGAAAGACCTGAAATCTCCGATAAGGCTATGGAGGCTCTGCAGTCTCGTGAATGGTTCGGGAACATCAGGGAGCTGAAAAATGAGGTGGAACATTTGATTAATATTGGGAATGGGGTGATAACTTTAGGAACTTTGGCGAGTCGGAGTAGTGTT
>JALSTH010000031.1 GCA_026983835.1 Candidatus Zixiibacteriota bacterium
GGTTGACCACCCAATGGGTGGAGGAGAGGGACGCAGCTCCGGCGGGCGTCATCCCTGCTCACCGTGGGGCTTGTTATCCAAGGGATTGAAAACCCGCGGGCGGAAACAGTCCGAGAAATATATCGTAAAACATCGTGGCAAAAAATAAGGCGGAGGAGCGATGGCAAGATCTCTAAAAAATGGTCCTTATGTCGATTCAAATCTTATGAAGAAAATTGAAGAATTGGATAAGACGAGTGTGAAGAAGGTTATCAAAACTTGGGCTCGAAGGTCCACCATTCCCCCCGAGTTTGTAGGTCATACATTGGCGGTTCATAATGGAAATAAATTTATTCCCGTCTATATCAGTGAGAATATGGTCGGGCATAAGTTGGGGGAATTTGCGCCGACAAGGGTTTTCAGAGGACATGGTGGTAAGTTGACTGAACGGAAATTATCGCTAAAATAAGGTTGAATGTTGTGGAATATAATGCGAAATTGAGATTTTTGAGGATGTCTGCGCGTAAGGTGCGGCAGGTAGCGGATTTGGTTCGCGGAAAGGGAGTTGATGAGGCATTGGAGATGCTATATTTTATCCCCAAAGCTGCCGCTCACCCTTTGATGCAGACATTAAAATCCGCCACTTCAAATGCAATCAATTCCGAAGGCTCGGCTAAAATAAAGGTTGAAAACCTTTATATTAAGGAAATCAGGATAGATGGCGGTCCTATTATGAAGCGGATAAGGCCTGCTCCTATGGGACGGGCATACCGTGTTCGTAAGAGATTATCTCACATAAGTATTAAATTGGGAGTAAGATCCGAAGCAGGTGAGGCTGCGAAAAATGTTGAGGTTCATAAGTAATAATTGGTTTGCGGTTTTGATATAATGAAAGTGAGAATGTTATGCGATTTGCTTTAGTGGTTTTGGAGGAATAATTGGGACAGAAAACTCACCCTATTGGTTTCAGGTTGGGAGTTATTAAATCTTGGAACTCTAAATGGTTTGCGCAGAAAAATTTTGCCTCCCTGTTGAAAGAAGATATTTTAATTCGCAAATATACTGAAAAACGATTGGAGCATGCAGGAATATCCAAAATAGAGATACTCCGCGCGCCGAAAAGGGTGACGATTGATATACATACAGCGAAGCCGGGTGTCGTAATTGGGCGGAAGGGGTCCGAAGTGGATAAGATACGAGAGGAGCTTCGGCTTTTGACCGGCAAAGAGATTCAATTAAATATTATTGAGGTGAAAATACCGGAGCTTGATGCGATGCTTGTCGCCAAAGGTATCGCCAGACAGCTCGAAGGTCGTATATCTTTCCGTCGCGCTATGAAAAAATCTATTACTTCGGCTATGAAACTGGGGGCTGAAGGTATAAAGGTGATGTGCGGCGGCCGATTGGGCGGAGCGGAAATTGCTCGGAGCGAGAAATATCATCAGGGAAGGGTCCCTTTGCATACCCTCCGTGCGGATATCGATTATGCTACGGCGACGGCTCATACAACTTACGGATGTATAGGTGTAAAGGTGTGGATATGTAAGGGTGAGATTCTGGAAACAAAGGAAGAGGATGAAATTACTCCCCACAAGGGATACGTGGAACGAAAGAAGCAAGAGACGAAGAGACCCGATACCTCCAAACGCCGTAAACGCCGTCGTAGGAAAAAAAGGGTTGAGGATAGTGGAAACGGGCAAAATGCCACAAAGGATCGAATATCGGCTGCGGATTCATCTAAAACCGGAGGAGAAAGCAAGGAGGGACAGGTTAAGGCTGGATCTTATGCAAAGGATAAGAAAAGTCCCGATAGAAATAGCACCGAAAAGGTAAACAAGAAGGAGGACGGCGATGTTAATGCCTAAAAGGGTTAAATTCCGCCGTGTACATAGAGGACGGCGTCGCGGAAAGGCTTATAAGGGTTCGGAGGTGAGCTTCGGGGAGTTTGGTTTGAAAGCTCTCCAATCCGCTTGGATTACGAACCGTCAGATCGAGGCTGCTCGTGTGGCGCTTACTCGGCGTGTCAAGAGGGGCGGTAAGATATGGATTAGGATTTTCCCGGACAAACCCGTTACTAAAAAGCCAGCCGAGACCAGAATGGGTAAAGGTAAAGGTGTCCCGGAGGGATGGGTTGCGGTTGTTAAACAAGGTCGGGTTCTTTTTGAAATAGAAGGTGTCAGCGAAGAATTGGCTAAAGATGCTATGCGTCTTGCGGCGGCCAAATTGCCGATCAGGACTAAATTCGTAGTAAGGCAATATTAGGAGTATTTTTATGTTAAGGCCTAATGAGATTAGAGATATGGCAGTTGAAGAGATTGAACAGCGCCGCCTTGAAATCGAAGAAGAATTGTTTAACCTGAAGTTCCGTCGCTCTTTCCAAAGACTTGAGAATCCCCTGAAAATTCGGACTTTAAGGCGGGAGCTGGCGCGTATCATAACTATTCTCAGAGAGCACGAATTAGGTGTTCGGAGATTAGGGGCGAGTACTGAAGCTGCGGAATGAGAAATAAATTGGTATGTTTAGAGGAATGTAATGTCGGTTAGAGGTTCGAGAAAAGTTAGGATAGGGAAGGTTATTTCGAATAAAATGGATAAGACCGCGGTTGTTGCATTTGAGCGCAAAGCTCAACACCCGGTTTACGGTAAAATCATCAAAACCACCTCCAAACTTTATATTCATGACAAAGACAATGAGTGTGGAATCGGTGATTTGGTTAAAGTGATGGAAACTAGGGCCCTGTCGAAAAATAAGCGTTGGCGGTTGGTCGAGATTTTGGAAAAGGCGAAATAGGTGATATCGCCGAAAATGAATTAATGGGTTTGAGGATATTATGATTCAGGAGTATTCAAGGCTGACGGTGGCTGATAATTCCGGTGCGAAAGAAGTAATGTGTTTTCGTATCCTCGGCGGATCGAAACGCCGTTATGCCCGAGTTGGCGATATAATTGTTGTTACCGTCAAGGATGCAATCCCCGGCGGAGCTGTAAAAAAGAGTGAAGTGGTAAAAGCCGTCGTGGTGCGTACGAAAAGGGAGATTCGCAGGAAAGATGGTTCGTATATCAGGTTTTCCGACAATGCGGCTGTGATTATAAATGATCAGAAAGAGCCGCGTGGGACGCGTATCTTCGGACCGGTAGCCCGTGAACTCCGTGAGAAACAGTTTATGAAAATAGTATCGCTGGCGCCAGAAGTATTATAGCTGATTAATAAGAGGTTTTTTGTTATGTCGATGAGAATAAAGAAAAACGATACTGTAAAAGTTATCGCCGGGAACTATAAAGGGAAAATGGGGAGGGTTTTAGCCGTTTTTCCAGAACAAAATAGGTTGATAGTTGAAGGTGTCAATTTAATAAAGAGACATACCCGTCCGAGTCAGCGTAACCAAAAAGGCGGTATCATTACAAAGGAAGCTCCGATTCATATTTCCAATGTAATGTTTAAGTGTAATAGATGTAATGCCGTCGTTAAAGTTGCTACAAGGAAATTGGAAGATGGTAAAAAAGTAAGAATATGCAAGAATTGTGGTGAAATTATTTAACTGCTGGAAGTTGTAAAAATGGCAAGACTGAAAGATAAATATTTCGAGGAAATCCGCCCGGCGTTGATGAAGAAGTTCGGGTATGTAAATATTATGCAGGTTCCTCGCATCGAAAAGATAGTGTTGAATATAGGTGTCGGCGATGCGATAGGAAATCCTAAACTTTTGGAAGCGGCGGTTAGGGATTTGACAATGATAGCCGGACAAAAGCCTATTATAACACGGGCGCGGAAATCGATTTCTAATTTCAAGTTGCGAACTGGAATGGCTATAGGTACATCGGTAACTTTGCGCCGCGATAGGATGTATGAGTTTTTGGACAGGTTTATTAGTATTGCGATACCAAGAATCCGTGACTTCAGGGGGTTGAACCCCAACGGATTCGATGGGCGAGGTAATTATACATCCGGTATAACCGAACAGATAATATTTCCC
>JALSTH010000032.1 GCA_026983835.1 Candidatus Zixiibacteriota bacterium
GGCCGCCCAGTAATATCCCACATCCCTTATGAAACGCTCCCCCCGTTCGAAATTCCCCAACTCAAAGGTGGTAAATCCGGAATGCCTTCCTTTTTTGATGGGGAAAACATAATATGGCAGCGCCGCCACCGGTAGCTCACCGATATACATCACGATCGGTTTGGCAATTACCTTATCCCCGGCTATAATTTTCATCTTCTTCGCTTTGAAACAGTAATGCGGTTTTATTAAATCGCAGGAGGTATAAACTCCATCCTTTACATATAAAACTTTATCCGATGCCTTACGCACATCCTCCCCGAAATAATACCCTTTCTCAAATTCGGTGTTTCCATAGATAATCTTCCCTTTCTTGTTTTTAATGTTGTATTCCATTTTATAACCGACGATTTTTTCGCTCCCCTCACTTAAAATAGGCGGGTCTTTATAATACGAAGTATCAGCTTCAACAATCGAGTCCCCTTCGGCATAAATATAATCCTCGGGGATAATATAGATAATCCTATAGGCTTGAAGGTCCATATCTTTGTAGATCGTATTGGAATTGCCCAAAAGGGTTATGCTTGAGTCTTTGGCGAGATAATCGATACTGCCAGCCATATAATTGACTGTATCCACCACAACCGAATCCGGTGGTATATTATCCGGTTTGAAACGATAACTGCCCTTTGCGCCTCCTAAAACCAAAGCCCTTTGAATTTTTTTGTCTTTTATGAAAAACTTGATTGTATCGCCTGAGGCTTCGTTAACGCCGAATATGGAATCATCTTTTGAAGGTTGATAGTAGCTTGTGGAACGCCCGACAACAATAGTGCTGTCCGGATTTTCATCGGTGAAATAAAAATCTATTTTTTCCCCTGTCAATTTGCTTTTCCCCCTTTTTACTTCGGTGGAATCCCGTGCCGGGTTATAGATTGCGGAGGCTTTGCCCCGAACCGAAATTCGGGAGACCTTCTCATTATCTCCCAAATAAAGGATAAGCGTATCTCCGATCAGCTCCGACCCTTCCAATTCAGCTTTGGGGTTACCATAAAGTTTTGCATATTTAACTTTGCGGTAATATTCCACTTTGTCCCCGGTGGCGATAAGGTTTCCTTTGGTTATCCTCACCGAATCTTTCGCCACGCCTAATTGCTCTTCGCTGAAATATTCCAAATTTGAAGCGGTGATGGAGATGGCAGAGCTGTCATTTTCCCCAAAAGCTACCAACTTCGGGTTGCCGGTTATGAAGAAATACCCCTTATCCTGAATATATTTCCCCCTGTTCCCGCGGATAATCACTTTTCCGGAATCATCGGAGGCGGTTATATCCCCAATTGCAATTATTTTACCGCTTTTTCGGTAATATGTAGCCCGTTTTGCTTTTAATGTTCTTCCGGCTCCATCATCCACCAAAATATCCCCGATTAAAACCACCTGTCCCGCGGATTTATACCAAATCGCCCTATCGCTGGAGATAGTAGTGCTGTCCTGTTGCAAATGTACATTCCCTATCAAATTCACTATTGTATTATCTTTGTAGTTGCGGATTTCCAAATTATCGGAGTGTAGCAGTTTTATGGAAGATGTTCTTTGCTCCTGCGCCAAGGGGAATTTCCCGAGAGGGTGCAGAACACTGCAGGCTATGATTAGAAACGATAATATCCGCTTGAGTGCTTTCATATCGATATGTATGATGTCCCTTTCACAAAAAATCGAACCTTTGAATATTATCGGAACTATACCCGAAAATCAACTTGAATTTAGGAACCGCTGTGATGTGAGGCGGATAAATGAGCGAAGTATAGCATTATACCTAAAATTGATAAGCGCCGCCATCTTAAATTTTACGGGCGTTTTTGTTGACAATTTCCTATTTTGCTGGTAATATAGTCTATTTCGGAAATATAGATACAATATGAAAGTAGTAATCCAGCGAGTAAAATCCGCAAGTGTCAGGGTCGGTGGAGAAACCATCTCTTCTGTCGGTAAGGGAATGTTAATCCTTTTGGGTGCAAATACAGGCGATACTATCGACAATGTGCGAAGGATAGCCGACAAACTTATGAATTTGCGGATATTCGAGGATGACGATGGTAAGATGAACCTGTCGGCGAGAAGTGTCGGTGCGGAGTTTTTGGTTGTAAGTCAATTTACACTGCTTGCGGATACCTCCAAAGGACGGAGGCCCTCCTTCGCAAAAGCGATGATACCTGATGAAGCTGAAAAACTTTATATGGTTTTTGTGGAATATTTGAGGGAATGCGGTTTTAAGGCGGAGACAGGGGTTTTTGGAGCTAAAATGGAGGTCGAGCTTATCAATGATGGACCAGTTACTTTTGTTATCGATGATTAGCTTCGGGAAAATGTTTACCATAGAATATGCCGTAAATAAGAATTCGGCGAAAACGGTACGGTCTAAATTGAAGGGCGGAAAAGTAGTGCTTGCTTCAAGTTCGCCGCGCCGTAAAAGGATATTGGAGCTTATCGGGGTGGAGTTTAAAACCTATAACCCTTTGGTGGATGAATCCTCTGTGTTTACGGACAATCCCATCGAATACGCCCGATGCTTGGCGGAGGCGAAGGCAAACGAAGCGGGAATCAAGTTCTCGGATTCCCTGATAATCGGGGCGGATACTATCGTAGTTCTTGGGAGCAGGATTTTAGGTAAACCGGCCGATGCCGACCAAGCGCGGGAGATGTTGCGGAACCTCCGGGATAAAAAGCATACGGTTATAACCGCTATCGCCGTTTATCGGGGAAGCAACGATGGATGTATCAGCTCTTATGAGACCACCGATGTTTATTTTCGTGATTTCACCGATGAGGATTTGGAACGCTACCTTATATCCGAAGAATCCTTGGATAAAGCAGGCTCTTATGGTATTCAGGGGATGGGCTCCATATTGGTTGAGAAAATTGAAGGCGAATTGGATAATGTTATCGGATTGCCTTTGGATTGCTTGGATAAACTCTTGGCTGAATACAATAATGCAAGATAACAAAACGGCAAAACCGCAAAACGGATTTTACGGAAGGGTGGGTAAGGTGATTATCTTTTATTTCGTGGCGCTCTCGACAATTTTGATTCTCGGCGGGAAATCTTCGTTGCTCGATAAAACCGGATTTTCAAGGGAGGATTTTAATCGAAATATGGATAATCGGTTATTGAGTCATAACAAGGACTCTTTATTATTGGAGGTTATGGCTTTCGATTCCTCTTATGTCAGTATAATCGACTTTGAGGATTCTTTATTTTCGGGGGAGGTTTATCGGGGTCAGGTAAAAAGGTTTTATATAAAGGATTCTTGCGAGATATACGCTGAATATCCCGGGAATATCCGTATCTTCGCTAACGGCGTCCCGCTTTATTTCCCGAACAGCCCTAAAAGAGGGTTTAGGGCTACCTTAAGCGGAAAAAATTACAGCGCTTATATCGATACCCTTCTTTTGGGGGAAGCGAAAAGGTGAAGCTCTTTCAAAATATGGTTCTTGCTTATTCCCGAAGGCGTTATGGAAGCGATAATATCTCTTTCAGTTCCTGCTTGAAAAAACCGTTCAGGGTGTTGGTGATTATGCCTGTAAATCGGGACCACGCCTTGCTTTGTGATGGCATTATAACCCTTCTCCGAAACCATTTCGGATTTGAAGAGATGTTATTCACAGGACCGAGTCGTCCGATGGGCAAGCTTTATGAACTGACAAAGGGGTATAAATTCCTGTTTCCGGACATAAGCGAATTACCGAAGTATGGGCTTCCCAATAAGCAATATCTCAAACGAGTGATTGATTTCAAGCCCAAATTGGCGTTGGATTTAGAGATGACGGAGGATCCGCATAATTCAATTATTGTTCTAAAAAGCGGTGCCAACGCCCGTATAGGGGGAGAAAGGGGGATAGGAGCGCCCTTCTATAATATAGAGGTCCGAAACTCCCCGATTGCAGATATAAAGAGGAAATATGGGGATATGGAGGAATTTTTAGCGAATTTCCTAATCCCGGTATCGCCCGATGGCAATAAATTTCCATTAAAGATTTGATGTAAGATGTATTTATCGAAATTGAGAATAAAAGGTTTTAAGTCCTTTCCCGAACCGAGCGAAATAGAATTTCAGGGCGGGATAACCGCAATCGTCGGTCCCAATGGATGTGGAAAGACGAACATTGTCGATTCCATAAGATGGGTTTTGGGCGAGCAGAAAGTGTCTCTCCTGCGGGGTGAGAGAATGGAAGAGGTAATTTTCAATGGGACATCCGAACTAAAGCCTTTGGGGATGGCGGAGGTCACTTTGGAGATTATAAATTCCAAGGGGATACTACCCGTCGAATACGATACCGTGTCCTTAACCCGACGGTTATATCGTTCCGGCGAAAGCGAATATTTGATTAATAAAAGGCAATGTCGTTTGAAAGATATCGTTGGTCTAATTGCCGATACCGGGATGGGCCCTCATACATATTCGGTTATCCAGCAGAATATGATAGATTCTATCCTTTCCGACAAAACTGATGATAGACGGTTTTTATTTGAGGAAGCTGCAGGTATCACGGGATACAAAATAAGGCGAAAAGAAACCCTGCGCAAACTCGATACTGTCGGAGCGGATTTAATTAGGATTAACGACATCGCCTCGGAGGTGGAAAAACAGGTGAGGTCGTTAAACCGCCAATACAGGAAAGCGGAAAGGTATAAAAGGCTCTCCGATGGGCTCAAAGAGATCGAGCTGAAACTATTCGCCTTTGATTATCGGCAATTGAACGATAAACTAACCGAATCCAAAACGAAGAAAACGGGGATATCCGACCGTATTTCAGCCCTTAAGTCTGAATCCTCGAAACTAATGGTGGAGATAGAAGAAAGAAAAGAGGGATATAGTCATTTACGCGAGAAATTAAATCGGCTTTCGGCGGAACTCTCCCCTATCGAGAAGGAATTACTCGAGGATGAAAAACAGCTCGCCTCCGATGATCAGAGGTTAAAATACTTGAATGAAACTATCGAAAAGACATCCGTCCAATTGGAGGATTTGGAGAAACGACTTGATGAGTTGGAGGCGAAACGAGATGATATCAAATCGAAAATAGAAGAGAACAAGAAACTCACCAAAGAGGCCGCGGTACTTTACAATAATTTGGATAAAGAACTTTTGGATGCGGAGAACAAAGTTGAATCTCAGAGAGGAATTATCGGTCCTTCAAGGGATAAACTCGAGGAGTTAGGCAATAGATTGGCTTCTTTGAATGCCGGCTATGGAGGTTTGATATCGCGGCGGGACGAATATCAAAACAAGATAAAGGAGCTTCATATCCGCAAGGATGATATTGCCGAACGGATTTCTAAAACGGAGATGGCGAAGGAGACATCCGAAACAGAGAGAGTCGATATCCTCTCTGCCGTCGAAAGTCTCAATACCCAAAAGGCTGATTTGGAGAAACGACTTTCTACGGTGAGCGGAAAGCTTAGGCGATTGCAGGAGGAGACGCAAAGAAGCGAAAATGCAAAAAGTTCAATAGAAGCGAAGTTAGAGACCTTAAGCGAGCTTAAGTCTTCTTATGAGGGATTTAGCGAAGGCGCAAAAGCTTTACTCAGCGAAGGTGGGGGGATAACCGGCTTGAAGGGGGCGGTTATTGACAGCCTTGCTATTCCGCGGGAATTAGTTTCGGCGGCTGAAGTTTCATTGGGCAGGGATGCGGACCTAATCATAGTCTCCTCGATAGGTGATGCCCTTGACGCTATCGATTATCTACAGGAACAGCGTAAAGGTTCGGCGGGCTTCGCCCTTGAAAATAAGGTTTACGGCGATTTGATCCCGATCCCCGAGGGGATTTCATCCCTCGGCGGTTATAAAGGACGCTTGAGCGATTTCATAAGTGATGAGCGGGGAGGATACCTTTCTAAACTTCTTTTCGGTAATGTAATCCTTATGGACAACAGGGAGGATGCTGTCGAATCTCTGTCTATGCTTCCTTCCGGGTTGTCGGTTGTTACCAAAAAGGGCGAATATTTCAAGACAGCGGGAATATTGAGAGGTGGTATTTCCGAAGCGGAAAGCTCGATTGTGGGGCGTCATACGGCGATTTCCCTCTTGGAAACTGAAATGAAGCGGACAGATGAGACTATCTCGAAACTTAAAGAGGAAGCATCTACTCTCATCGCTGAGGAAATGAACATAAAAGTCTTAATTCAAGACATAAACGATAATATCGCCCAATCGAATATCCGTTTGAATAAAATAGAACGGAAATTAGCTTCCTTAAATATGGATAATTCCCATTTGGGCGAGAATTTACATTCGTTGGATGCTGACATCCGAGGATTAAATGATAAATTGGTGGAAGTCGAGGAAAAGATAAAAAGCGAAATTCAATTGAAAACCGATATTGAAAAATCATATCGAGAATTGAAAAAGGAACTTGAAACAAAATCCGATATCCTTAAGAAATCAGAATCCGAATTGAGGGAATTGACAAGGCGAGCTAATTCCGCAAAGGTCAATATCATCAATTTGGAATCCGAAGGCAATAGGCTTGAATCGGAGTTGAACACAAACAGCGATTTAATTAGCCGGGTAAAACGGAATATCGATAACTATCGCCGCGAATTGGAGGATGCGCATTCCGAGATTAAGGCGCTTGAGGTCAAGCGGGTGGAATTAATCGAAAAAATCGGGAATAACAATCGGCGGAAGGATGAGTTTATAAACCGTATGGACAGCTTAAAGGGTGATATGGCGGAATATGAGGAATCGATTAGGGTATTGGAAAATAAGCTGTCCCGATTGCGTATCCAACAGGGCGAATTTATCCAGAAGGAAAACGAGCTTAGCGTAGCGATAGCGGAAACGGAAACTGAAATAAAACATTTGAGACAAAAATCCGTTGAGGAATACGGAGTTGATGTGGATGTTTTGGAGTTTCCGAAAGAGGATTTCGATTATGTGAGTATCAGGGAAGAAGCTGAAGGAATCAAATCGAGGATAAATAATATCGGGCCTGTAAACCTTTTGGCGTTGGAGGAATACGAAAAAGCGAGGGACAGACTGGATTTCTTGGAAAAACAGCGTACCGACCTGACCGATTCGCGGGATTCTTTGAAGAAAGCCATCACCAAAATCAACAAAACCGCTTCCGAAAAATTCCTGAGTACCTTTGAATTAGCCCGGCATAATTTCAAAAGGGTATTCCGGCAGTTATTCGATGGAGGGGAAGCCGATTTGATTATTGAGGATACTGCAAACCCCCTTGAATCTCCGATCGAGATTATGGCTAATCCGCGCGGTAAGAAAATACGCTCATTGGCTCAGCTCTCCGGAGGCGAAAGGGCGCTGACGGCTATTGCTTTGCTGTTTGGTATCTACTTCGTAAAACCGTCCCCGTTCTGTATTCTCGATGAGATCGATGCGCCGCTTGACGACAATAATCTCCAAAGGTTTTTGAAACTGCTCCGTCAATTTTCGGAGAATACGCAATTTATTATAATTACCCACAACAAACTTTCAATGCAAGCCAGCGACACGATTTACGGGGTTACTATGGAAAAAGCGGGCGTGACCAAGTTAGTATCCGTCCGCTTTGAAGAAGTGAAAAAGAAAGATTATGCTGCAACAGAGACGGGAGACTGATAATGGGATTTTCAATAAAGGCATTAAGGGAAAAGTTATCGAAAACCACGAATAGAATTTCCACCGGTATCAAGAGTGTATTGCCCAAGGGTGCGAAAATCAATGATGAGCTTCTCGATGAGTTAGAAGAAGTTCTTATCACCGCTGATATCGGCCCCGAAGCGGCGATGAGGATCATAGAGGATGCACGCAAAGAGTATCACGGCGGAAAGATTACCCGAGCCGAACAATTGGAGGAGATGATTACTTCCACTGCGGTTAAGATATTGGAAGATACATTTCCACCGCGGGAATCGGTGGAGCGGCCGAACCCGATGGTTATTATGATGGTTGGAGTGAACGGCACCGGTAAAACGACAACAATAGCCAAGATGAGCAAATACTATAAGAATCAGGGCAGATCGGTTTTACTCGCCGCCAGCGATACATTCCGAGCCGCCGCTGTGGAACAATTGAACCTCTGGGCTGATAGGGTCGGTGTTGATATCGTCAAGCACGGGCAGAACTCCGATCCGGCGGCGGTGGCGTATGACGCTGTCAATGCCGCCAAATCGAGGGGGCGCGATGTTGTTATTATTGACACCGCCGGGCGTCTTCATACCAAAAGCAATTTGATGGAAGAGCTGAAAAAAATAAAGAGGGTTGCCGGGAAAGCGTTTGAGGGCGCGCCGCACGAGATACTGTTAGTTATCGATGGCACCACAGGGCAAAACGGTTTGTCGCAAATAAAATTATTTGACGAAGCTGTTGGGCTAACCGGTTTGGTCTTGACGAAAATGGATGGTACGGCTAAAGGTGGAGTTGTTTTAGCCGCAGCTACCGAATATAAAATACCGGTCAGATATATCGGTTTCGGGGAGACTGCGGAAGATTTCGATTTATTCGATCCCGAAAAATTCGTAAAGGCGATCTTCCGGCAATGATTAAAGAACTGTCAGTCAGAACGACAAATAGGACCCAATTCATAAATATAACCTCTGAGGTGGTATCCTTCGTCCGTTCCTCAGGGATAAAAAATGGGTTCATCGTTATTTATGCCCCCCATACCACCGCTTCGATTACTATCAACGAAAACGCCGATCCATCCGTAAAGAAGGACATCGATAATTTCCTCAACAAAATAATTCCGATCGATTTCGGCTTTACCCATTACGAGGGGAACAGCGATGCCCATATTAAATCGTCATTGGTTGGAGCTTCCGAGACGGTTATCATTGAAAATGGACACTTGCTTTTAGGTAGATGGCAGGGGATCTACTTCTGTGAATTCGATGGTCCTCGCTCCCGGCGGGCTATCCTCAAGATTTTCTCAGGTTGATTCGATGAGAAAGGTATCGATTTACATCGGCGGCAAGGATAAGCGCGATTGGACATCGGAAGGCGTAAACCATTTTGTAAAATTACTCAAACAATACGCCCTAATTTCCATCGAGAACATCGCTTTGGAGGGGAAGGGTGGTTCCGCAAAAAGGAAATCGCCATTGGCAAGAGTCCAATCGGACTCGCCGATTATCGTTTTGGATGAATCCGGCACATCTTACGATTCCGAATCCTTTGGGGATTTGGTAATCGATTTAATCGGGACTAAAGGAAAATTATCATTTTTCATCGGGGGACCTGAAGGCTTTTCCGAAACAATGCTTCGAGATGCGAAAAATATCGTCTCCCTTTCCGAAATGACTTTCGGACACCGTTTGTCTCTGATTATATTGCTCGAACAGCTTTATCGGGCTTTCGATGCTCGTTCCAAAGGGAAATACCGTCGGTAAAAAAACAGTTGAAATAAAGGATACCTGAGGTCCTGTTATGCTTTTGGCGGATATTAACAAATTATCAGTCGCATACGGTGCGGATATCGCCCTATATGAGATTTCTTTGCGCGTGGGGGAAGGGGATAGGATAGGTCTTATCGGGCGTAACGGCGAAGGTAAATCCACACTTTTGGAAGTCATAGTTGGAAATATCCGTCCGGATTCAGGGCGAGTAACAATTTCTTCGAAGGTAAGTATCGCCTATCTCCGTCAACATCAAAGCCGTGGAGCAAAGGGTATCCTTTTTGAGAATGTGCTCTCCGTTTTTTCCAACATACTTGAAATACGCCATAGACTTAAGGAATTAGAGGAAGAATTGGCGGAGAAAAGTAGCGAAAAGCTGTTGATGGAGTATGGGGTCCTGCTGGATGAATATCAAGAGCGCGAAGGCGAGCTAATCGAAAGGAGAACTGCCGAAGCACTGATAGGGTTGGGTTTTAACGAAGATGATTTTCGGAAACCTTTCCCCAAGCTTTCCGGAGGACAGAAGAATAGAGCGGCTTTGGCTAATGTTTTGCTCTCGAGAGCTGATTTACTGTTATTGGATGAACCGACCAATCACCTTGATCTAAACGGAATAGAATTCCTCGAAAAATTTCTTAACAGCTTCACGGGGGGAGCAATAATTATCTCGCATGATAGAACCTTTTTGGATAATATCTCAACCGATATTGCTGAAATACGGAGACATAAGCTTTACTTTTATTCGGGGGTGAATTATTCCTCATATCTGCCTTTGAAAGAAACAAGAATTGAGGGCGAATTAAAACGATACCGGCATCAGCAGGAAGAAATAAGACGGCAAAAGGAATTTATACGACGGAACATTATGGGACAGAAGACAAAGCAGGCTCAGTCCCGCCGCCGTATGCTGAATAAAATGAAGCGCCTTGAAAAGCCTGATATCGATAATTCGGTAATGAAACCCGTTATAAATGATATTCCACGCTCCGGTTTGAAGGTGTTAGAAATAAATTCGTTGGGAAAATCATTCGGTAGCAATGTAGTTTTCAAGGGAATAGATTTGGAGTTGATTAGGGGTGAAGCAGCCGGGATCATAGGACCGAACGCTTGCGGAAAATCGACTTTGTTAAAAATCATAAACGGAGAACTTTCCCCGGATGAAGGGGAAATCCACATCGGGGCCAATGTGTCCATCGGTTATTATAGCCAGCACCGTGACGATATCGATTATTCCCGCACTATTTTGGATCAGGTATGGGATTTGGTCCCGAATTGGGAGGAAGTTCAGGTCCGTTCCTATTTGGGGAGATTTCTTTTTAGCGGAGATGAGCCTTTACGCAAAGCAAGCAGCCTATCCGGAGGTGAAGCGGCTCGGCTGGCGTTGGCGATGCTGTTTTTACATCGGGATAATTGTCTTATAATGGATGAACCGACCAATCATTTGGATATAACTTCCCGAGAAGTGCTCGAGGAAACCCTATCCGATTTTCCCGGCACCCTTTTGCTTGTTTCTCACGACAGATATTTCCTTAATGGGATAGTTGATAAAATCTATGCCTTTGAGAATGGGAATCTTCATTACTACGCCGGCAATTACGACTATTATTTACAGAAGAAAAAGGAGATGGATAAGCAGGCAAAATTGCTTTCCGAAAGTGCTAAACGAAGATCGAGCGGCAAATCGCTCGATAGTTATCTAAAAAGCAAGGAACAGAGCAAAAAACGACAGAGATTAAAGAAAATAGAAGCTGGAATCGAAAGGTGTGAAGATAGAATTAGATCGCTTAAGATAGAAATGGAATCCGAACAATCGGCGACTGATTGGGAGAAGTTGGCAAATATCGAAGGGGAAATAAGAGCGCTGGAAAAGGAATTGATGGTTTTGTTGGAGCAATGGGAGAAAATACAGGGTACACCATAAGGGCTTTGGGGATAAACGGTTCCCCCGTTAAAGATGGGAATTGCGATATACTTGTCCGCAAGGTTCTCGAAGGTAGTGCGGCGGCAATGGGTAGGACACGATTATACAACCTTAATGAACTGACGATAAAACCGTGCCAATCCTGCGGAAAATCGCCTTATCCCGACTATTGCTTTTTCGATGATTCTATGAATGAAATCTATGAGGAATTAGCAAAAAGCGATTTAGTTGTCTTCGCCAGCCCCATTTATTTCGATACGGTATCCGCCCAAGCAAAGCTGTTAATCGATAGATGTAATTGTTTGCGCCCGCCGATTTTCTCGAACGATGGCATCAAAAGTGATATTCATTTCCTTGACCGTGATCTCAAACCAAAAAAGGGGGTTATAATCCTCTCGGGAGGCAAACGGCGGAAATTCGAGTGCGCCCGCATGATTATCAAGGGATTTTTCAAATGGGCGAATATAGAGTTTATGGAGGAGATAGATATTCGCAATTCGTGGGAAAAGGGGTCGGTGCGGAAAATGAGCGATGTCCTTGATATGGCTTTTCGGATTGGATTTGAATTGTCGAAAGGTTAACCAGCCCTTTTAATAATTCGTTTTATGGGAACGGATATCGTAATTTTCACTGAGCCGTTGTCAAGATGTTCCACCTTTTCGGTTGTCGCCCCGGCCAATCTTTCGGAGAAGGAGATTGTTCGGCTTCCCTTAAAAGGTGGAATGGGTATCCCTCTCAAATATGATAATAGATTCCGTTCGGCGTCGGCGATAGCCGCTCTTTTTGCCATAGCTTTCGCCTGTCCTTTACTGATGGCGTTTGATGGCGGATTTCCGGTTCCGTATGAGTATAGCTTTCCATCATCTTTCCATACTTTGTTTCCCGTTGATTTCGTATTCAAGGAGAAATTTATTGTAGTTTGGTAATTTAAGCTTACCGAATCGATAATAAACACCTCGTTTTTCGGAGGCAACCCCGGATCGGCATAGAACAGCAATCTGATTATATTATGGGGACCCAATAGATTTATTTCCCCATTTTTGGAAATGGTTTCCAAAAACTCCGGCGAGCGGGTTTTCCAATTCTTATCGACTATAACAGTTTCCCATCGGAGCCAATGACGGTTTATATTCGGTTTGGACAGTAGCGAATCCTCGGTTCTTTTGCCGTAATTATAGATATAGACATCAATTTTGCGGTTTGATGGATTTTCAATTTGGGCGGAAACCGATATTTTTTTGGCATCGGCACGGACCTCGTAGTCGTAAATAGCATAACCGCCTGAGCTTATCGCTCCCAATATGCAGGCGTTGTTATTGTTATCCGCTGATTTTATACATCCTTTACTGAAAGGGGAGAATCCTCCCCCAGGGAGGTTTATGGTTAACAGTTCGGCGGAGGCATTGCCCGAAAATATAAAAAATGAGAATATCGCCAAGAATATAAACCTCATATTAACATAATTTTACTCCCGAACCTTGCCTAAGTCAAAGGATTTTCCATTAATTTTAGGGCTGAGGAATGCAATCATACCTTAATTGGGGTTGTTTTGCAGAATTTCGTTTTGGGAAGTGGTTGAAGATTTATAGTTGTTGGAATTGCGATTTCAGGTTTGATGATGTTGTTTCCCTTCCCATACACCAACGGGGGGATACCTTTTATATTCCTTTTCCCAGAGAATAATTAAAAAAATGTTTGAAAAGGCTTCATTTTTGTGTTATGGTTTTGTATAAGATTAGAGGAATTATGACGGGGATATTTACATCAGCAAAGCGTTATCATCCTAACTCATTGAGGGGGGGGGACTTATGTAAATACGCCTACGCAGGTAATTCCCCTCTGCCTCGCCCCCCACCTTGAAATCCCACGCATAAAAGTATTTTAATCCATTAGATTTTAAAATTTTAACCCGATGGGGGAAACTATGAAAATTTCTATCTGGAAAAAGAGGATTGTATTTTTAATCTTTTTGCTTATATTAACCTATGGGGTGGTGAATGCTACTCCCCTGATAGGGAGCTGTTATAAGTATGTGGGAGATATTGATTCTTTGGCTGACAGCCGGTTCGTGAATATGACCGGGATACAATCATTTCGTTATAGGATGAGCTGGGGTCAGATAGACGATTTGCTTCTGCCGGATGACGATTCGCACCCGCCGGACTGGAGATATCATCAGGTGGTGGACACCATAAATAAATATATGCCTTCGGGAGTGACTCGGATATTCCAGTTGAAATTCTGGCATCCTGATTATATGGATGTTCCATCTGGATGGGATGATAGTATATGCTTTGGTAATACATTCAAGGTGAAAGAGGGTTTCGTGGATGTATTCAAGGATATGTGTTATGATTTAGCTGCTGCCTTGAGGGGGAATGTTGATTATTTTGTGCTGCATAACGAGCCGAATATGGGGTGGGATCCCATTTATGGTGGTCGCAAGTGGCGCAATTCGCCGGAGGATTTTGCGTGGCAGTGCAAGATATGTGCGGAGCAGATGAAAGCAGCGAACCCGGATGCTTACATAATCTTCGGGTCGTTCAGCGGTACGGATACCACCGATGAGTTTATCCAACGGTCAACTAATGCGATGTTCTCCGGTAATGAGAACTTGGTGGATGCGATAGATTTTCATTGGTATTTTCCTGAGGATTCCACCCAGACATATGAGTGGGGGATTAGAGCACATTCAATGCATCAATTTTGCCAGAGCAGGGGTGTTGATTGGACAGTCCTCGAAACCAGCGGCCCTAAAATTACTTTTCCGGTTGATGAAAGCCCTCCAGACTATCCCGATACGCTTACAATAAGGAAGTTGTTGGTGAATCTTGCTGAATATACAAATGATAATTCAATATTATTGGATTCTCTATATCATTGGACACGAGAAATAGGCGATACGGAAAATATCGGCTTGCCGGAGAACTATGATATTTTGGATTCCATAAAGGTGGATGAGTTCAACAAACGGGTTCCTCTTATGGTAGATCACAAGGCACAGATAGTCCACTGGTTTTCCGCTTTTATAGACTCTATACACAGCGTTGACGAGGAGTGGTATTGTGATCAACCTCAAAGTGGTGGTGCGGAAAGCAGGGTCTATTGGCTAATTCGCAACGCACAGAATGTGACTCGTAATTTAATAGAACTTCCCTATTATGAATCTACCGCCTTATCGAAAAGGTTGCACTTTTTTATAGATAGTTTGGGTAGCTCCAAAATAGCCCCACCGATAGATGGGAATAATAGCAAAGGAAAATCAACGGGGATTTCATTATGGAATTATCCCAATGCTTTTAATTCTTCAACTGAGATTAAATATTACCTTCCACAGCAAGCGGAGGTAAAGTTGGAAATATTTGATCTACTTGGGAGAAGAGTTATGATTCTTTTCAATGGCAGGCAGGATGCTGGTTATCATAGTATCAATTGGAAGGCTAAGAATCAGCCGTCAGGGATATATTTCTGTAAACTATCATCGGGGGGTAAATCGAAAGTGGTGAAGATGACTTTATTGAAATAATAGATAACATAAACCCCGGGGTAATTATGCCCCGGGGAATCCAAAATATATTAGGTGATTTAAATGAGTAAAAAAGTTCTAATATTTGCTGTGATTATCCTGCTTACCGCTCCGCAGTTGATTTTTGCGGAAATCGATACACTATGGGCCCGAAAGTATGGGGTAGAAAGAACAGATTTTTGGGCTGTAGTTAAAACCAGCGACGGTGGATATCTAGCTGGAGGAAGGGCCTGGAATTATGCCCAATGGTATACTTGTAAGGTAGATAGCGATGGTAATTTGATAGTTGAGAGATATTATGGAGAGGTGGGTGTCGGCGTAATATCCTCAATGGAGAATTTGGGTAATGGATATGTATTGGCGGGCGGATATGAAGGCGAATTCCTATATGAAGATTTCAAGTTAGCAATTATGCGGGAGGATGGCGATACTATTTGGACTAAAACTTACGGCGATAGTACTACGATGGATGATTGTTGCTACACAATTCCTTGTATTGATGGGGGTTATCTGATGACTGGATATACTAATTATTATGGGAATGGTGGGGAGGATATATGTTTATTGAAGACGGATTATATGGGGAATATGGAGTGGGTAAAGACTTATGGAAGCAATGATGATGACCATGGGGAATCGGCAGTTCAGACTGATGATGGGGGATATTTGGTGGTGGGGTATGGGGATTATGCGAGTATGTTGTTGGTTGATTCGCTGGGGAATGAGATAACCCACATTAACGATGGGATGGAGTATTATTCGGTGACCAAGTCTATTGATGGAGATTATGTTGCGGCTGGTGCTAAATGGCATAGCTATGGGGAATATTATACTTTGTATATAGCGAAGGTTGACAGCGAGTTGAACCTTTTGGACTGGAAGGAATATGGGGCTTTCGGAGATTGGAGCATCGGCTATAGTATAGATAACACCAGCGATGGGGGGTATATAATAGGTGGTATAACGGGAGATTGGTATTATCAAGACGGTTATATACTTAAATTGAATGAGGACTTAGGTCTGGAATGGAGTAAGATTTATGATATTCCATATACTGAAGTGTGGATAAGGTCTTCCCACGAGACATCAGATGGCGATTATATAGCGGCAGGTGATAACGGAGGTTACGCATGGCTCTTAAAACTTGGTGAGGTGCAGGATGTAGTCTCTGGCGACAGCACAAACATCCCATCTAATTATCTAACCTTAACCTCCTACCCCAACCCCTTCAACACATCAACTGAGATAAAATATTACCTTCCTGAGGAAATGGAGATAAAATTGGAAGTGTTTAATTTGCTTGGTAGAAGGGTGGAAGTTCTTTACGATGGCAAACAGAAGGCAGGGTATCATAACATAAATTGGAAAGCAAAAGACTATACATCTGGAATTTATTTCTGCCGACTATTAACAGCGGATAAATCTAAGGTAATGAAGATGACTTTGCTCAAATAGATTAATAAAGGGATCCCCAGGGTGATTTCGCCCCGGGATTCCCAAAAATATGAGGTAATCAAAATGAATAAAAAAGTTTTAATAATAGTATTGATGGCTGTCTCGATTATTCCGCAGTTGATTTTTGCGGAAATAGATACCCTTTGGACAAGAAAATATCTTGCTTCGGAAGGGGCAACCTTTTTCGCGGTGATTGAGACCGAGGATGGGGCATATTTGGCTGGCGGTTGTGCCTCATATTATGCGGGTTGGTATTTTTCCAAGGTAGATTCAGATGGCGAGAATATTCTGGAAAAATTCTATTGGGAGCCGGGCATCGGCTCTGTACGAACACTCAAAAATATAAGTAATAATAATATCTTTGCCGCTGGGATAGTAGGTTCAGCATACTATGAGGATATAGGCATAGCAATGCTAAATGCCAATGTTGATACGATTTGGACATATGTTTATGGAGATACTTCTACCTTTCAGGATTGCTTTGGAGCTGATATTACATCTGATGGAGGGTTCATAATGGCGGGTGACACAAATTATGGTAGGAGCCTAGTTTATGACATCATCATATTAAAAGCTGATTCTTTAGGGAATATGGAATGGGTTAAAACATATGGAGGCGATGGAGATGAGATAGGCCGGTCGGTGGTGCAGACTAATAATGGGGGGTATTTGGTAGTGGGGTATGGGGATTATGCGAGTATGTTGTTGGTGGATTCGTTGGGGAATGAGATAACCCATATCAACGATGGCAATGAGTATTATTCGGTGACCAAGTCTATTGATGGAGATTATGTTGCGGCTGGTGCTAAATGGCATGGTGAATATTATACTTTGTATACAGCGAAAGTTGATAGTTTACTAGATATCAAGCAATGGAAAGAGTATGGAAATGCTGGGGATTGGACGACAGGTTATTCAATCGATAATACAAGTGATGGGGGGTATATAATAGGAGGTGTTACTGGGAATTGGTTTTATGAGGATGGATATGTATTGAAGGTTGATGCCGATCTGGAAAAGCAGTGGGATATGACCTTCGATGTTCCCAATACGGAGGTAAGGATATTCTCTGCTCACGAGACTTCTGACGGCAACTACATAGCGGCTGGGGATAACGGCGATTATGCATGGCTTTTGAAGCTTGGCGAGGTGCAGGATGTAGTCTCTGGCGACAGCACCAACATCCCCAATAATTATATCACCTTAACCTCCTACCCCAACCCCTTCAACACATCAACTGAGATTAAATATT